>JAIRLY010000005.1 GCA_031259075.1 Dysgonamonadaceae bacterium
TCAATAAATCGCACGTATTTTATAGTTGCTAATCGTTATAACTATAAAACGACATGTATTTATCTGAATTTCAAAAAATTCAATCATCGTTACTAATTATTGCTCTCCAATTCAGGATAAAAAGAAAAAAGCCTATCTTTGTCTTCCATAAAAAATAATTATATATGGAAAGTAAATTATCAGATTATTTTTCAAACGTAGAAGATCCCCGGGTAAAAGGACGGTGTTTACATTTATTGTCAGATATACTACTAATATCAGTATTGACATACTTAACAGGAGGGAGCGACTATCAGGATATGCCTCTGTTTGGCAAAGGCCGAAGGGAAGAATTTAAGGATTTGTTAGCGCTACCCAATGGCGTACCGTCAGCCGACACCTTTGAAAGAGTATTTAAGAAATTGAAAAGCGAATCCGTTCAAAGTTGTTTGGAACATTATGGGAAAGAGATCCTGTCCGGTTTATCGGAAAAACAAATTGTGTTGGACGGGAAAAAAATGAAAGGCGTATCCCCCAGAAGTAAAGGTAACAGTGGATTATACATTTTGAATGCATGGGTAAGTGAAAATCGTTTCTGTATAGGACAAGTAAAGGTAGAAGAGAAATCCAACGAAATAACCGCTATCCCTCAAGTCCTCTCATCTCTGGATATTGAAGAAGCGGTGGTTTCAATAGATGCTATTGGTACACAAACGAAGATAGCTGAACAAATAGTTGAACAGGGCGGTCATTATTTTCTGTCGGTCAAAGGCAATCAACAGGGGCTTCTTGAGGATTTGGAACATGCCTTTAAGGTGGATAAAGGATTAAAATTCATTCAAGAAGTAGAAAGTGATCACGGACGTATTGAAAATCGTCAGTGCAGCATTTTGCCGGCAAAGGCATTCCTGTTGGAAGAAAACTTGCTTGCATGGAGAAATGTATCAACATTAATCAAGATAGATGCGGGCAGAGAAATCAAGGGCATTTTACATCAGGAAACACGCTACTATATCAGTGATGAAACACTATCCAAGCCCTCTTATTATCTTTCTCTGTCAAGAGGACATTGGGGTATAGAAAATCAATTGCACTGGCATTTGGACGTAACTTTCGGGGAAGATGACTGTAGAGCAAGAACGGGTAATGCGCCACTGAATTTATCCACTCTTCGTAAATTTGCCCTGCAACTCTTGACGAACCAAACGGATAAACTCAGTTTGAAAAAAAGACAATATAAAGCCGCATTAGATGTGGGATATCTCAAAAAAATTATTAACTTTTGATGCGGTTGCCCTGCCAGATAACAGAATTACGACTGCAAGACAAGAAGTATATAAACAATGCGGAAAAGATAATTTTGATGCTATTTGTTTTTTGTTTTACAAGTGTCCTGAATGCAAAAAAGAAACTCTCTCTGAATTTCTTATGCCTCCCAATATTGCGTTAAAACAGGAAAACAATGCACTCAATACCTCGCAATTAGACAGAATGCCAGGTAGTTTAAAAATACAATATCATGAATTTGTATTACAGCAAATATTAAATGCCAACATTGATTTTTTACTTGCTAAAAGATATTGCAGTTATTGTTCACCCCATGCTGAGCTTGTTGTACAACGAATAATATACTGCTACAATATAGATAATGTGGACTATCATAATTATATTGATTATCCATTTGAACAAATTCAGATATATATGTTTCCGCTTATCAACAATAACAAATCAAAAAAAATTCTTTTTTTTGATACAGAAACAACAGGACTTCCTAAAAATTGGAAAACCTCTTATCGAAATTTGGAAAATTGGCCACGGCTTGTACAATTGGCATGGATTGTTGGTGATGAAGATGGAAATTTGATAAATCAATACAATTATGTTATTAAGCCTTTAAATTTTGTTATCCCAGATGAGGCAAGCAAAATTCATAAAATTTCGACATCAGATGCGTTACATAATGGCAAAAATCTTAAATTAGTTTTAGAACACTTTAATCAAGCTATTAATCAAGTAGATTATATTGTAGCTCACAATTTAAATTTTGACATAAATGTAATTGCGAGTGAGTTATATCGCAACAAGATGAATATACCCTTATTTGAAAAAAAGAAAATTTGTACAATGGAAAGTTCTGTAGATTATTGTAAAATAGATGGATATTATGGATATAAATATCCGAAATTGGAAGAATTGTATAGAAAACTCTTTAATACAACATTTAACGAAGCTCATAATGCATCAGTAGATATTTTAGCAACGTTTAATTGTTTTTATAAATTAAAAAAATTAAACATAATAAAAATATAAAGAAAATGGATACAAACAATGATTTTGTTAAGCAAGCAATTGAATTAGTTGCACAAACAGATAGATTGGAATCAATATCTGTTGGGAAGGAAAATGTAAATGTATGCATAGAAGGAGTAAAAAAGGGATGGATTTATGATAAGCGGATTAGAATAGAGATTCGGAAGTCAGAAATAGACCCTAATGCAAATGTTTTTGTAACAGCAAAAATAGATGATACGATAATATCTAATGATTGGGGTTTTATGGATTTGATGAAAACATTTAAGAATATAGGCCTGTTTGATAGCAAACTTGAATGGAAATTGCTTACATTGATTCGAAATAGATATATAACGGAAGAGCAAGGAAAAATGATTTTACACGAACCACCCAAAAAGTATCAAACAAATAACCGACTTACAGAAGGAGAACGATATCTTGATTACAATTCAAATGCAGGCGATTATCTGATTATCGCATATTATACGCATATCCATATTTGCTTTCCTGAATTAATTAATAAAATTCACATTGAAATAGTTAATAATGAAGAAATTATATTTTCTACACCATTGGGCTTTGAAAACAATCGCTTTAGGCAATTTTTTCGAGTAGGTATAGCTTTGAAAGCAGCGTTAAAAAATTGTCGAACTTGTGAATTGCTTAAAATAGTATGTATGGATGAATTACATAACACATATGAAGCATTTACAATAGATGAATTAGAAAAAATGGCTAAAGCTTAATTATATAGAGACTTAATGCTATTACTTCTTGATGATGGAATAATAACCTTGTAGCCTCAGCAAGGAACTTTACGAACTGAAACACTACCTCATCATCGGAATAGGACATGCCCAAGCCGAACAAAAAGCCGCCGTCGAATGTAGTTACTGGCACCTCTCGCACTACGACCCGCTCCTCGAAACCGAAGGCAAAAATTAAATCCCGAAAATAAACACTTTCAAAAAGCCCTTCCTACTCTTAAGGAGAAAATGTCCTATGAACGAAGAAAAGAACATTTTGAATACTCTGCCGTTGCCGCTTCCCTCGGACTGAAAGACGGATACGAAGTAAAGGATGTCATGGCAAGGATTTCTATGCTTATTGGCGTGGAAGCCCGGCTGACGGAAACAGCGAAAGCGCTGAGTGATGCACAAACGGTCATTGCCGGAAAAGACGCCACCATTCAAAACCTGCAAAAGGATAACGGCGAACTCACCGCCGGCCTGAAAGTCTATCAGGACAGGGAAGAAGAAAAAAAAGGCAAAAATCAAGACGCTGGTCGAAGCCGCCATTGCCGACGGGAGGATTGATAAAACCGCTGAAGCACAGTGGCTGCAAATGGCGGAAGCCAATTTTACGCTGGTCGAAAATACGCTGAATTCCATCCCCGTGCCCGATAAAATTTCCAAAGAAATCGCTTCCGACCCGGAAAATGTACAGGCAGCGGCTGCACAAAATACGGCGAAAACAGTCGAAGAAAAAGTCGCCGAACAGGTAAAAGCGGTAGTTGGTGAAAACTTCCAGTTCAAAAAACTCAAGTAAGAAACTTAAAAAAATCAATACAAAATGGCTGATACAGTTAATTTTTTGCAGAACGGTTACAGTGGCGAAGTCCTTGAAGACCTCCTGCCTTTTATCGAAGCGATACTCAGGACATTCTCCGCCTGTGAATCGCTTTATGTCGATGCACAGGGTGGAATTTATGCCCCCGGTACCCATTCGGCAATAAGAGGCAATGCTACGCTTTACAAAAATCCGTATTACAGGTGAAATGCCTGCTCCGCGTAATTCATAACTCATAATTCATAATTCAAAAGACGTGGCTTTAGGAAACGTATTTATTAAGGATGTGGACGGGAATATCCCGTTTGCCGGCTCTTCGGGGAACGAAAAAGTGACCGGGCTTTTGTTCGACGTCTCCCTTCAACCCAATTTGTTTACAGCCGGTTACGGCTTGAGCAACAAAAGCCGGCTGGAGATGAACGATGTGCTGTACATCACCTCCCGCAAGTCTTCCATAAAGGATTTCGGGATCATCGAACGGATGGAAGCCGGCGAAGGAGACGAAAACAGCGAAAACTTCCTTCATGGCATTCCCGCTTACCACATCCGGGAGTTTTTCCGGATGTCGGGCAATGTGGACGGCAACGGCAAACTTTATGTCATGTTCACCGACTGTTCAACCCACTGGGACGCGGTCGAAATCATGCAACGGGCGGCAGGCGGAAGCATCAACCAGCTGGGTATCTGGACGGAACAGCCGCTCTGGAAAATAAACGGCGCTGCCGAAAAATACAACCTCAACATCGTAAAAACCCTCAATGACAAGGCAGCAGCGCTGGCGGAACAAAACCAGCCCCTCTCGTTGATACTTTCTGCCAATCCGTCCAATACCGGCAGTCAAACCATTGAAGGCAAACAGGTCAACCTCAATAAAATTCCTTCCGCCATCTGTGAAGCCAGCCGCATATCGGTGATTTTCGGACAGGTACGTTCGGAAAAAACTTCCCTGATGCAAAAGCGGAATGTCAACCATACGCCGGTCGGTTTCCTTGGCGCCATGATGGGCGCTATCGCAAAAGCCAACGTACAGGAATCCATCGCATGTGTCAAACAGTTCAATCTCTTTGCCGATGACTTTCAGGACATTGAACTGGGTTTCGGCGATATTAACCTGACAGGGGAAGACGAATTTGCCAGCCTGAACCGCTACGAATCCCTCTCTCCCGTACTGCTGGACGAGATGGACGGGAAAGGATACATTTTCCCGATAAAATATGCGGGGAAGGAAAACGGGATTTACATTTCTAAAGACCAGACCTGTTCCGTGGGGATTTCCGCAGCATTGCCCGCAACCGTACCATTAACAAATCGCGCCGGGCGGTGCGTGAAGCCCTGCTCCCTTACGTCAATTCGCCGCTGATGGTCAATCCGGCAACCGGGTTTCTGGCGCCATCCAAAATTACCGCCTTCAAGACGCTGATTGGCGATATTTTGAATAGAATGAAAGCGGCGCAGGAAATATCGGGTTATTCGGTAATTATCGACCCCAACCAGAATGTACTGGTCAACGATACGCTGATTATATCCTATTTCATCGTTCCGGTCGGGGTGGCAACGAAGATTTATGTGGAAGAAGGACTTTCATTAACTGAAAAATAATAACATGGCAGTAATTAACAATGTCGCTTATAGCTGGTCGATGATAACGCTTTCCTCGACCGCTTTAGGTATCGACGAAGGCAGCACAACGCTCGAGGGCGTTTCGGGCATCAAATGGAACAAGAAACGCAAGATAGAATCCAATTACGGCATGGGCGGCAAACCCGTCTCCCGCGGTTTCGGGAACATCACTTACACAGTCTCCATTACAATGGACTATGCCACGCAACAGATGCTCCGTTCTACTTACGGTTCGCTGATGGACATCGGGGAGTTTGACCTGATCGTTTCCTTTGCCAATCCGATGGCAAGCGACGACTGGACGACAACGACCGTAACGCTCAAAGGCTGTATCTTCTCCGAAGACGGCATGGAATCAAAACAAGACGATACGGACATTACGCATGAGTTTGATCTCAATCCCTTCGATATCCAGATTGGGGACGGCGATACTATCTAATACTTGCTTAAAATGAGCAACTTAAAAAAAGTGTTTACAACTCTTGGCACCAGCAACCATCTGGTGGAAGAAAGGGAAAAGGACGATTATTATGCTACCTCGCCGCAGGCAATTGACGTTCTTTTGAAGAACGTTACAATCCCTCAAACGACAAAAATATGGGAGTGCGCCTGCGGGGAAGGACATCTGTCCAAACGGCTGGTTGAACTCGGGTTCGACGTCTATTCAAGCGATGCTGTAAATCGTGGTTCCGGGGAACGCCGGCCATTCAATGGATTTAATTAAATTTAACAGTCAAAAATAAACTGCCCGCCACATATAATCGCGAAAACGAATTGTACAAAAATTTAAAACGAATTGTACAAATTATGCCACTATTTCGATGATGCTTTTATTTGGTAATTCATTGTCAATACTTCAACTTTTCTTCCCCCTCCGGCGGCACGGGGTAGATCATATTCAATCACATTCCAACCTTGCTTGAGGGCGTACTTCGTCAGCGTATCGCTTGGGTAGCTGCTTAGCATGAATTTCCCCTCAAGGTTTGTAAGAAGTTGTAATAAGCGTTTGAAATCCTCGATTGTATAGCCGCCGTAATGCCCCATATCGGCTTGGAAATAGGGCGGATCAATGTAATGAAATGTATCTTCGTGGTCGGACTTTATTATGACATCCAAGGCGTCGCGACAGAATATGGATGTGTGTTCCAGTCTTTTAGAATAAACATCTGTAAAACTTTCTTTTCTTGACTGTATCTGTGTTCCTGTTACCCTCCACCACTTCGGATGCCTTTCACCTGTCTGGAGAATAGAATACACCGTGTTCGGATGTACTCCCAGCCTCTTGGCTATTTCCTTCTTGTAGCCAAATGGCAAGCCTTTTGGATTTAATTTTTCTGTTCCCATACGTCAATTCTTCTTTGAAATATCAATTCTTCTTTATAAATTTGCTGCGCTGTTTACGTAAACGCCGTTGCAAAGCTCGTAATAAGTTTCGATATATCCAAATAATTTCGTAGCTTTTTTGATTAAAATGCAAAATATTTTTTGAATGAAAGATATAAATCTGAGAATTAACGAGATATGCATCCGTTTTTTCGGAGGAAATAATTTGAAATTTGCTTCTGCAATGTCAACTAGCGAGGCAAACATTAGAAATTATCGCTCAAAAACAGAACCTAAATTTGATTTTGTCAACAATCTGGCGACGAAACTCGAAATAAATTACGAGTGGCTATTTACCGGCAAAGGCGATATGTTAAATAACAAACAGCGAGATCACAATACTAATCAATTAATTACCGGAAATAATAATGTCCAAGCAGGGAATAACAGTAGTGTAGATGCCAGGCATTTTTACCGCGATTCTCCGGACGTGTTACGTGCTCAAATAGAAGAAAAGGAAAGATTATTGCAAGAAAAAGAGGCCCGTATCAAAGAAAAGGATGCTCAAATCAAAGAAAAGGATGCTCAAATCAGCAAACTTCTATCAATAATGTCGAATAAGTAAAATATCAGTGTCATGGCAAAGATCAGTCAAAGCATTAAAGGGAATCACAATGTTCAGATAGCTGGAGATTTTATCAAAACCGAAAAATTGGTAAAAACAACACAAGTAGTTCATAATCCGGATGAACATATTACTAAATAATTTAAGTCCATGATAATGAATGGAAAAAAATTAAAAGAAAAAATCAAATTGTGCGGAATTTCTCTCCGCGAAGTTGCGGAGCTTCTTGGTATTTCGGAACAAAACTTACAAAATAAACTAAATGCAGATGATGTTAAGGTGTCATTTCTGGTAGATTTGTCACGAAAACTGAACAAGGATATGTATTATTTCTTGGACATGCAATACCCCACGCAGAAAAATAATTCAGTAACCGCAACAAATAACCTTTTATTGCGCGAGAAAGATGAGCGCCTGCGCGAGAAAGACGAATACATATTGGAGTTAAAAGAAACCATCCGGGGGTTAAAGAATAAGAATACAACTGCCACACGCACCTCGTGCCGACCTCAAAAAAGCCTTTAAAACCAATTATACAACCAAAAAAATGGCTGTTTTTGGCCTATTCACTAAAAACAAGAAAGTTAAGCGTTCAACAGGGATATTTATGCGCTGAAAATAGGGTATGTTCCACACTCAAAATCGACTGTTCCACACTCAAAAAAGGAACAATAGAGGTATTTATACGCCCCCTAAAAAGTACACTTTTTGCACAACCATTTGCACAACCATTTGCACAACCATTTGCACAACCATTTGCACAACCATTTGCACAACCATTAATTTTAACGGCTATTTTTGCCCATAAATACCCCAATTTATTAAGCATTCTGATTGGCATAAAAACGGCATTAAAAAAGCCCCTGGAGGGGCATTCGTTTGACTGTGGTAATATTCATTATTTCGTTTATTATAAGCTCTTAAGGCTATTTACGGGCTTGATTCGATCGGTTTTGATGGAATATCCGGCTGTATTAAACTTTTTCGGCAAAAAATGGAATTTAAATGGAATTTAAATGGAAGCAAAATGGAAGCAAAATTAACCTTGTGTACAAATCGAATGAAAAACCCAAAGACAATTTTAAAGGCTTAACTTTCGTTGTTTCAGTCAGTTTGTTCTCCCTCTTGTGTTATTCATATTTGTACAATTCGAAATACCCCCCATAATAGTTTGTTATCCAAAATTCATCCAGATTTTATATAAATAGTCGAGACTGTTTTCATAAAGGGTTTCAACGCCTGGATGTCGGAAAAAGGAGTGAAAGTATTATTTTCGGGACTGAACAGGCATCCGCTTTGCCGATCTAAGGAGATCCGGAAGAAGCTGTCGCTATCTTCTTCGATACCAATAATACGTGGTGGCAAATTCGGTTCTTGAGCTACCGGTTCGAAAAGCCATGATTTTACAGCCGGCTCATTCAAGTTAATAACAAAGGCATTTTCGTTGAAAGTGGCAACCCACAGGCATTTGTTACGGTCTTTTACAATTTTGCTCAGCGTGTTGGTCGGCAGTTTGTGGGCGGAAATATCCAGCTTGCGTACCGTTTTGCTTCGGCACATTTCCGAAACGTCTAAAACGTGTATTCCTTCATACGAAACCGTCCAGATGTAACCGTACACATCGTCCTGTACAATACTGTAAAAGTGACTACCCGGATCGTTTCCGGCAAAAGCGACAGGCGTGAAAGATTTTTCTTTAGGGTTGAAGAATAAAAAGCAGTCTTCCCATGTCCCTAACCAATAATTGCCTTCTTTGTCCTGCAAAAGGCG
Organism: Dysgonamonadaceae bacterium; assembly: GCA_031259075.1. Classification (GTDB taxonomy): domain Bacteria; phylum Bacteroidota; class Bacteroidia; order Bacteroidales; family Azobacteroidaceae; genus Azobacteroides. Next base: position 9,179 of record JAIRLY010000005.1, read on the forward strand.
AAAAGGATTGTTGTGTTATCCTATGGGTGGAAAGGCAAGGAAATTGTCGGTTTCGGGCTGGTATTGATAAATTCCCCTGCTCCATAATAATATCCATATTTGCCCGTGCAAATTTTCATAAATGGAATTGATATGTTCGCTTGGAATTTTATTTTGATATGAAATGAGCTTTCCCGTCTTGCTGTTGTGCTTGAAAAGTCCATTCTTTGTTCCAATCCACATATTGCCTGCCGTATCGCACAGTAAAAAGCTAATATTTTCACATAATAAGACGTTGCCGGCGTATGGCGTAATTTTCATCGTATTCTTGTCGAGGATGTTTAATCCTTTTTTGTGCCAATCCATAGATGGGATTGCTTGTCTTCGGCAATAGCAAAGATTTCATTATCAGTCAGTGTTTGCGGATTGTTGAAATCATTCCGGAAGATATATATATGTTGTAGGCGTCGTAGCGACATAGCCCGTCCAAAGTGCCAAACCATATATAATTCTCCGAATCTTGGCAAATACGCCGCACGGAATTGGAGGGAATTTGGTTTAAATCCGGAAAATTAATTAACGACACTTGGAAAGGACTTTTGTCAGTAGACAACGGCGTTATTGTCAATCCAAATATCAAAAATAACAGTGATATTTCTCTTTGCATGATTTTATACGATATTAAAATACGTATATACTTTATAAAAATAAGGGAAAAGATGTTCAAATATATGTGTGTGTTGTTCAAATAAGCGTTACCGCTTTGAAGAAATCCTGCTGGGCTTCCCTCAAATACGAAATACCCACAGTCTATGACATATCATGAAGATGACGCCCCCTGCTGCATCCCCCCGAACCGCTACCGCTGCTCGTCAAAACGGTTTGCAGGGCGTCGCGCGACCTTTCGCTGAAAAAAACAAATTCTGGCGGTACTTGAAAAAATATGCCGCCTGCGGACTCTATTGCAAACGTCCCAAACGGCTGACGCCGGAAAGGGAAAAGTATTACGAAAGGATACGGATACGGAAAATGGAAAAGATAAAAACCGCCTTGTTTTTCTCATAAATTTAGCCTACCTTTGCGCGGAGTTATTTGAAATCACACGGTAAAACAAAGTAAAATGAAGCAGTTCGCTCGTTTCTATATCATTACCCGTTTATACTTTCCTTTGAGCAAAAAACCTGTTTTTTAGGGGTTAACAAAAGAATTTTTTGTACTTTTGCGCTTTCATTTTCAAATACATGTTTTCCGCAGAAAATCTATCAGTCGCTTTCGGGGGCTTCACGCTTCTGGATAATCTTGGTTTCGTGATCGACAAGAAAGACCGCGTGGCCCTTACGGGTAAAAATGGGGCGGGGAAGAGTACCCTCCTGAAGATCTTTGCCGGCCTACAGGAACCCACTTCCGGTCGTGTGTCCATGCCCAAGGATGTAGTCATCGGTTATCTGCCGCAGCAAATGCAACCGGCCGACCAACGAACGGTTCGCGAGGAAGCTGCTTTGGCTTTCGACCACATCCTGAGGATGGAAGCCGAATGGGAAAAATGGAACCGACAATTGAACGAACGGAAAGATTATGAATCGGAATCCTACCATCAATTGATAGACAAAGTTACTTGCCTGAACGAACGTCTTGCAATGGAAGATTCCGCCAACCAGCAAGCGGAAATAGAAAAGACTTTAACTGGTCTGGGGTTTGCCCGCAACGATTTCGACCGCCCAACCGGCGAATTCAGTGGCGGCTGGCGAATGCGTATCGAACTGGCGAAAATCCTTCTGCGTAGGCCCGATATTCTGCTTCTGGACGAACCGACCAATCACTTGGACATCGAATCGATTCAGTGGCTCGAGAATTTCCTTTCGTCGCAAGCCCATGCGGTGATCCTGGTTTCGCACGATCGGGCTTTCCTCGACAACGTTACCCTGCGAACCATCGAAATTTCTTTGGGAAAGATTTATGACTACCGCGTCCCTTATTCCAAATATGTGGAATTACGAAAAGAACGCCGCGAACAACAACTTCGAGCCTACGAAAACCAGCGGAAACAGATTGAAGATACGGAAGAATTTATTGAACGTTTCCGCTATAAGGCAAGCAAAGCGGTGCAGGTGCAGAGCCGTATCAAACAGTTGGAACGGCTGGAGCGGTTGGAAGTGGACGAAGAAGATAATGCCGCTTTGCGGTTGAAATTCGCGCCGGCACCCCGTTCGGGTTCCTATCCGGTGATTGTGGAGGATGTATCGAAAACCTACGGCGACCATCCGGTTTTCACTAATGTTTCGCTGACTATTCACAGGGGCGATAAGGTGGCTTTTGTCGGTAAAAACGGTGAAGGAAAATCTACTCTGGTGAAGTGTATCATGGACCGGATTCCATATGAGGGAAAACTGCAATTGGGACATAACGTGAAAATCGGTTATTTTGCTCAGAACCAGGCCGACTTGATGGATGAAAAGCTGACTGTCTTTCAGACCGTCGATCAGGTGGCGGTGGGCGATGTTCGCACCAAAATCCGCGACATCCTCGGTACATTCATGTTTGGAGGGGAAGCCTCCGATAAAAAAGTAGCCGTACTGTCGGGTGGGGAGAGAACTCGCCTGGCCATGATCAAACTCTTGCTCGAACCGGTCAATCTCTTGATTTTAGACGAACCCACCAACCATTTGGACATGCGGTCGAAAGATGTATTGAAAAAAGCCCTGAAAGAATTTGACGGTACGGTGATAGTCGTTTCTCACGACCGCGAATTTTTAGACAATTTAGTGGATAAAGTGTATGAATTTGGGAATCGACAGGTGAGAGAACATCTCGGCGGAATCTACGAATTTCTGGAAAAGAAAAAAACAGGGCACCTCGACGAGCCGGAGCAAAAGCCGAATAGAGCGGTGGCAGCAAATCGTCCTTCCGTGTCGCGCGAAACCAGTCCGGCCCAATCGTACGAAAAGGGGAAGGAGCGGCAGCGCCAACAGCGTCGTCTGGAAAAACAGGTTGCCGATTGCGAAAAGAAAATCGAACGGATGGAAACCGAGATCAAAGAAATGGAAACCCTGTTGATAACCCCCGAAGGCGCGACCAACGTTGATTTGCTGTGGAAACATGCCGAGTGGCAAAAAAAGCTGTCTGCCGCAATGGACGAGTGGGAAACGGCTACTGTGGCTGTCAGTCGGTTCACTGGAGAAAGGCAATAGGACGATGCTATTCCCCTGTTTTTATTGAATGAAGTTTTGCAAAATCACGCAATATTCCTTAACTTTACAATCTATTATTTTAAACAACAATTTATGGCTACTATTAAACCTTTCCGAGGAATTCGCCCCCCCAAAAAATATGTTGAAACAGTTGCATCGCGCCCCTACGATGTGTTAAGTTCGGAAGAAGCGCGGCAAGAAGCGGCCGGTAACGAAAAATCACTCTACCATATCATTAAGCCGGAAATTGATTTCCCGGTAGGGAAAGACGAGCACGATCCGGATGTGTATGACAAAGCAGTAGAGAACTTCCGCAAATTTCAGGAAAAAGGCTGGTTGGTGCAGGACGATAAGGAGAATTACTACATCTACGCCCAAACCATGCACGAACGCACCCAATACGGTTTAGTCATTGGTTCGCATGTTGATGACTACTTGAACGGTGTCATCAAAAAGCACGAACTGACCCGGAAAGACAAAGAAGAAGACCGCATGAAGCACGTCCGGATCAACAATGCCAATATCGAACCCGTTTTCTTCGCCTATCCCGACTGCCCGGAACTGGACAACATCGTCGATCGAGTGATCAAGCAAACACCGGAATACGATTTCGTTTCCACCGATGGCATCGGCCACCATTTTTGGGTGATAGACGATGAAGCTACGATCCGGCGCATCACGGAAATCTTTGCCGCTATACCCTATTTATATATTGCCGACGGACATCACCGTTCGGCTGCGGCTGCGCTCGTAGGCCTCGAAAAAGCCAAACAAAATCCGCACCACACCGGTAAAGAAGAATACAATTATTTTATGGCGGTGGCTTTCCCTGCCAATCAGTTGCGAATCATGGATTACAATCGCGTGGTGAAAGATTTGAACGGCCTGACGCCCGACGAATTTTTCGATAAACTCTCCGAAAGTTTCGATATTGCAGACAAAGGTGAAACGATTTACCGTCCCAAACGGTTGCATAATTTTTCACTGTATCTGCGCAATCACTGGTATTCGTTGGACGCCAAGCCCGAAACGTATGATGATAACGACCCCATCGGCGTTTTGGACGTTACGATTTCCTCGCATCTGATTCTTGACAAAATAATAGGAATAAAAGACTTGAGAACCGACAAACGAATCGATTTCGTTGGCGGACTGCGCGGATTGGAAGAACTGAAACGTCGGGTCGACAGCGGTGAAATGGCGGCCGCTTTGGCCCTGTACCCGGTCTCCATGAAGCAGTTGATGGATATTGCCGACACAGGAAATATCATGCCACCGAAAACAACATGGTTCGAGCCAAAGCTACGCTCCGGATTAGTAATTCATAAACTGGACTATTGAAAATAAATTACACGCAGATGAAAACAAAGTATTATTTAGGCGGTTTAGTTTTAGGCGCCCTGGTTGGCGGTGCAATCGGTTATATGATTGCGTCCGACCCCAAGAAGCGGGCGATCGTTCAACGTTTTTTCGACGATATAGAGAGCAATATCGAGGAGAAAATAGAAAAAGTAAAGGCAAAATTCTCAGAAATGTCCGGCGAGGAATGGCTGAGAGAAACAATTAGCAATGCAGTGGATTGAAGCACACAATTTGACAGGCATCACTATCGGTTTAGCCACATTCCTGATCATCGGACTGTTTCATCCTTTAGTCATTAAGGGCGAATATTATTTCGGCGTCAAATGCTGGTGGGTGTTTGCCCTGGGCGGTGTTTTGGGTATTACAGGGTCGGTAGTCATTCACAACACCATCGGGTCGGTCTTGTGTGGCGTAATGGCTTTTTCGTCTTTCTGGGGAATCATGGAACTATTTGCTCAGCGGAAACGGGTCGAAAAAGGCTGGTTTCCCAAGCGCGAATCCGGAAAAAAAGAAACAAAGGGAAGAAAGATAACCACAAAAGAAACAAAACCGTAGAGCACAAATCCCCTTCGTAACCCTTAAATACCGGTCCGACTCTGCATCAAGCGGGGCTGGGCCGGAGTCTTGCATAGCCGTCGAAAGAATACAAGGGAAATTTGGAGCGATTCGGCTAAAATGTTTATATTTGCATTTGAAATTTTCGCAGGAATGATTAAGCAACAACTTTCACAAAAGCAACAGCAGAGACTCTCGATCGCACAGATCCAACAAATTAAGATGTTGGAACTTAATTTCCTTGAGATTGAAAACCGGATCAATCAGGAGTTGGAAGAAAATCCGGCCCTGGAAGAATTACCCCCCGATCTGCCTTCCGAAACAGACCCCGACGAGTACGAGCGCCGCGACGATCGAGATGATAGCATAGACAATTCCTCGTTCGACGATTACTTAACAGACGACGATATACCGGATTATGCCGTCAATCAGTACTACAGCGCCGGCGAGAGCCGGAAAGAAATCCCTTATTCCGAACTGGAATCATTTCGGGAACACCTCTTGGGTCAGTTACAACTGAAACATCTTTCGGAAGAAAAATTCCGGATAGGGGAGTATATCATCGGAAATATCGACAACGACGGTTACCTGCGTCGCTCCTCTGAGTCTCTGTCCGACGACCTGGCCTTCCAATATGGTTTGAGCATATCGGTTTCAGAAATTCGGGAACTGGTAGAATTGATACAACAGTTAGACCCACCCGGAGTCGGGGCCGCCGACGTGCGCGAATGTCTGCTGTTGCAATTGCGCCGGAAAGAGAAAACACTGGAAAGAGAATTAGCCATCGACATGTTGGAGAAATATTTCGACGCCTTTTCAAAAAAGAGGTACGATATAATAATCAAACACATGCGGGGCACTTCGGAAGAAGATCTGAGGAGAGTGATCAAAGAAATAACCCTTCTCAATCCCAAACCAGGGAACTCGTGGGAGAGCAACATGGAAACCAAAATGGCTCAAGTAACGCCCGATTTCATCGTGGAGACAAGCAACGGAGAGCTGCTCTTTTCCCTGCCGGAAGAAAATATCCCCGAACTACATGTCAGCAAAGAATATCACGAAATGCTGAAACACTATGCACAAAGCTCCGGCAAAGAAACCCTGAGTGGATCGGCGAAAGACGCCATCACCTTCGTCAAGCAAAAAATAGATTCGGCCAAGTGGTTCATTGATGCCATTAAACAACGCAAGATAACCCTACGGCAAACCATGCTGGCCATCCTCGAGATCCAGCGCAATTTTTTCCTCACAGGAGACGAATCGGATCTGAGGCCAATGAAGCTACGCGATGTTTCCGAACTATGTAGCTACGACATTTCCACCGTTTCGCGCGTCAGCAACAGCAAATACGTCCAAACCAACTGGGGAATATTCCCTCTACGGTTTTTCTTTTCTGAAGGAATCCTCAACGAAGACGGAGAAAAAGTATCAGTACGGGAAGTGAAAACACTATTGAAGTCCTATATCGAAAACGAAGACAAATCCAAACCACTCACCGACGATGCCCTGGTACTACAACTTCGGCAAAAAGGCTACATCCTTGCCCGCCGCACCATCGCCAAATACCGAGAGCAACTGAACATCCCCGTCGCCCGCCTACGGAAAGAAATTACCTGAAACGTTCGGCGATCCAACCATTCAAACTATCCAACAAAACCGGCGCATCCTGCCGGACGGCCCACGCCTGCAACTGCGTAAAACTAATGTCGGTCTCCACATCCAGTTGGGGAAACAATTTCGCGCCCTTCTGAGCCACTTCCCTGTCCACCACCGCATAGTCCGCCTCGTCATAAGCAATCAGATACAGAATGTCCTCCTGCGTATAGTCCCCAACCTCCCGAATATAAACCGGTTCAGCAATTTCCTCAGACAAATGACGCAAACGCAGAATACCGGGCGATCCCTCAGGCACCCAAATCGTCTTGTGAGCCAAATCCATCTGATTTCTGATCAACGGCAGCGAATCGTCCGGGCCGGATTTCCGTTGCACCAGCACCTGCCTGCCCAGTGTAACAGGAACTGTCAGCGCCAGCAACTCCCTACTTTCCCGGGTAACCGGAACATTCATAGCGAGAACATCGTAAGTATTATCCTTCAACTTCTTCAGACAACTCTCCCAGTTATTTTCCAACGAAATCCGGACCTTCAAGCCCGACCGCTGCTCAACATACCGGCAAAGCTCATATTGAAACCCCGCCACCGTATCACCCGAAACATAGTAACCCACCCCGTTATATTCCGTTGCCACCCGCAGCTCCCCCGACGATTGAATATCCGGAAAATCCCTCGGCGGCACACGAAACCTGGGAAACAACCCCACCCCGGCCACCCCCAGCAAGACAAGCGCGACAGCACCCACTCCCCAGTAAGCAACCCTTCTCCGTATCATTCTGAAATTCTATGGAAACACCCGTGCAACCCGTTCACACCCTCCATTCAATCGAAGAGATTCCTGAACCGTTTGAATATCTTTTCCCTAACAGAACCCGTGGGCTGGAAGTTAGGTGCACTGCTCATCGCCGACAAAGCCTCCCGCTGCTCCTGTGTCAGCCGTTCAGGAATGTAAACCGCCACATGAATCAACAAATCGCCCGTGCCATACCGTTTCACCGACGGCAACCCCTTGTTCTTCAATCGGAGCACCTTTCCGGGCTGCGTACCCGGCTCGATCTTGATCTTAGCCTTTCCGTCCAGCGTAGGAATCTCGATAGCACTGCCCAGCGCCGCCTGCGGAAAAGTCGGCAACAGGTTATAGATCAAATCCTGCTGATCGCGCACCAAATCGGGATGAGCCTCCTCCTCGATCACCACCAGCAAATCGCCGTTCACCCCTCCCCGTCGGGCAGCGTTCCCCTTTTGCCTCACCGTGAGCTGCATCCCCTCTTCCACGCCGGCCGGCAGATTGACCGAGATCACCTCGTCGGCCCTCACCACACCCTCGCCGTAGCATTGCGGACACTTCTTAGTGATTATTTTCCCCTCGCCCTGACAATCAGGACAAGTCGTCGTAGTCTGCATCTGACCGAACATACTGTTCACCACACGAGTAACATGCCCCCGCCCCCGACAAGTAGAGCAAGTCGAATAAGCCTGATCACCGTCGGCGCCCGTACCCTTACAATGCTCACAAGCGACATACTTGTTCACCTTCAGCTTCTTCTCGACCCCCGTCGCAATCTCCTTCAGCGTGAGCTTCACCTTCACGCGCAAATCCGAACCGCGCGCCACCTGCCGGCCGCCCCCGCCACCAAACCCGCCGAACGAACCGAACCCGCCGGAGAAACTACCGAAACCTTCGCCGAACAAATCACCGAAGCGAGCGAAAATATCCTCCATCGTAAATCCGCCGCCCTCGAATCCACCGGCCCCACCAACGCCCGCGTGCCCGAACTGATCGTAGCGGCTACGTTTATTAGTGTCGCTCAACACCTCATAGGCCTCGGCCGCCTCCTTAAATTTTTCCTCCGCCGCCTTATCGCCCGGATTCTTGTCGGGATGATACTGGATCGCCTTCTTCCGGTAAGCCTTCTTAATTTCCTCCGCCGTAGCCGTTTTCGGAACCTCCAGAATCTCGTAGTAATCGCGTTTCGTTGTCGTTGCCATCTCCTCTATCCTATGTCATTACTTTGCCACCACCACCTTCGCATGGCGGATCACCTTATCATTCAGCATATAGCCCGTCTGCACATCATCAATCACCTTCCCCTTCTGTTCCTCCTCCTCTGCCGGCACCATAGCCACCGCGTCGCACACATCGGGGTCGAACTCCATACCCACCGCCTCGATTGCCCTCACCCCGTTTTGTTGCAAGAACGACGAGAACTTCTGGAAGATCAGATTCACGCCCTCCCTCACGGCCTTCAGATCCGTCGCCTTGTCCAGCATCTCCAGTGCCCGTTCAAAGTCATCCACCACCGGCAGCAGTCCCGTCAGCGTCTTTTCCCCCCCATTCCGGATCAGATCCGCCTTTTCCTTGACAGTCCGCTTCCGGTAATTATCATACTCCGCCATCAACCGCAGATACGAATCCTTCAACTGAGCCAATTCTTCCTCTGCCGCAATGTCATTCCCATCGGCATCCTCTTCCCGAATTTCCTCCGTCGTTTGCTCTTTTGGCATATCCTCTGCCAGCTTGTCGGCAGCCGCCTTTTCCGCCAGCCCGTCCTTATCGAAATCTTTTTTACTCATAACTTTATTTATTACAATCTAATTCCTATCCATCAAAACCTTAAAAACCAACCCCCGCCCGCCCCCGTTTTCGCAGCTACCTTTTAATCAACAAAAACTCTGCCAAAAATTCTCACCTCTCCCTCGGTTGCCTGTTCTGACCCGTCCGTCTGCCGAAGGATTTTTTTTTAATACCATTGTAAAAAAAATTGCGAATTTAGTTGGAGATTGGAAAAAAGGTTGTATATTTGCCGTCGCTATCCGCTGCTGAGTGGCGGAGTTAAGCGAAAAGAACAAAATGAAAAGAATAATGAACACAAGTCTCGCTCCTGCGCTTCTATCCTCCGACACTTCCGCCCGTCTCCTGCACGGTCGCCAGGACGAGTTAAATCTGAGCTTTAAAAATCCCCCCCCCGTGGCCTAATAATCAGCGAGTTACGTCTGCGCAGGCGTCTCAAACCCTCCGGCCCCTGTGGCTACTTTCTACTCCTTCGTATGCTTATCTCATGTCCGGACATTAGCCGCTCATGCTTGGACATTAGCTCCTCATGCTTGGACATTAGCCGCTCATGCTTGGACATCAGCCGCTCATGTCCAAGCATCAGCCGCTCATGTCCAAGCATCAGCCGCTCATGTCCAAGCATCAGGGTCTCATGTCCAAGCATTAGGGTCTCATGTCCGGGCATTAGGGTTTCTGGCACGGGCATCGGGGTCTCATACACGGGCATTATGGCTCATGCTTGGACATTAGCGGCTGATGCTTGGACATTAGCACCTCATGCTT
>JAIRLY010000030.1 GCA_031259075.1 Dysgonamonadaceae bacterium
GCTGTATCTCGGAATGCAGCGCATTTCCCTGTCCATAAATTTTAATGACAGAGAAAAGCATTAAAAGCATGATTAATCGCTTTTTCATAACTGTTCAATTTAATTTGGCAAAAGTTTTAGTCCAGGCAACAACCGTTCCCTGTTCCACTATCAAACCGGTTTCACCAACAACCCTTCCGGTTATTTTTTCTCCTTTTACGGTCATCGTATCATTATCCGCAGGAGCTATGCAAAATAATTGATTGTCGCCGTCTATTGTCAAATTGGGCGCGGGCAGGGACAATATGCCGACATTCGGTTTTTGATAATGGTAAAAATATTCTCCTTCTGCTAAATCGTCCGGTAAACCGCCGGAAACCTCTAATCGATTGTCTGTGAGAAAATCGTAAATGATATTATCGTTCGAATAGTCAATTATTTCAGGATTCTGAGTGTCGGAATTATATACGGTTACGATTTGTATCAATTTCCATTTACCAACGACAGTTTCTCTGTACGGATTTACAAATTCCGGATCAGAATTAAACAGTAAATAATCCGTTTCGTTGTAATACAGTTTTAATACAGCCTCTTGCAGTTCAAAAGAACGAACCGTCATTAATGATTCCACAAAGAGCCTGCCATCAGGCAATTCATAAATTTCAGTTCCCCCAAGATTTGTTATTCGAAGAGATGAGGTTTGATGGTTTACTTCATAACTTCCGAGTAAAAAATTTGCAGATGATTTTCCTTCTAATGTATTGTCATCATCAAAGATGAGCCAATAACAATCATTCGAATCCGGTTCCGGTGTTTTTGCATTTCCATTGCTCACAAAACTTGTCAGTTTCCATTTAATATCCGTCAGTTTCGGATTTTCATCCGGATCGGAAGCTTCTTTTGCCCGAACCAGCACAATATCGCTAAACTCCGGCGGATACACAGCCATAAGGCTTGGAATAAAATTGCTAATCCAAATGCTGTCGCCGGAATAAAAAACGACTTTGCTGTGCGTTGTCCAATTCCGTATAATCCGGATCGAATCTTCTGCAACAGGTAGATACGGCCATTTGCTTACGGTATTGCCTTCCTGCGTTTTTATGTAAACCGTATCGTTGTCCGCAAAAATGTAGATGTAGCTATTCTTTTGGCCGGATGCTACCCATTCGCCGTTTAATTGGCTTTTTAGCAAATCCAACTCGTTCAAATTATTTGTTCCCTGTGTATCGTTTTCCGAGCAAGCCGTAACCATGCTTAGCGCAAGCACAGCAAACAATAAAAATTTTAGCGTTTTCATAACTTCTTTCAATTTGTTCCACAATCATAGACGCCTTCTATCTCTACAGAAAGCTCTGCTCCTAACTCCACTGAAAATCCCGGCTGTAATACAATAGTATTCGTTTTCATCTTTTTATTTATTAGCGTTGATTAAACAATTGCGATTGTAATTCTTCCATACTAATTGTTTCATCTTCGTAGGAGTTTGTTGTAAAGATTCTTCCCGTAACATTTCCTTTTGAAAATTTGAGAATAGAATAGCCGCATCCGGATGTAGCGTAGTAGATTTCCGATGTTCCATTTTCTTTTTCCCAAATATTCCGTGCGAACATTAGTACCAATGTATCGTTTAGAGCGTAATGAGCTAAACTTGGACCAAATTCATTAAAAGGTTGCTCGCCGTCGCCGCCACCATTACCCCAAAGAAGAATTGACGAAATGTCTTTAAAGTTTCCTTTGAGGTCTTCCATAATCTTTATTTTTATACCCTGATTGTTTACAAGTTCCCCTGCAACAACTCCTTTTACAACAAAAAGATTATCAACTTCTCCACCTGTTACTGCGTTTTTATTTAGTAAAGAATAAAGTTTTACAAATCCATACATATCGCCGCAATCTGCGAAATTAAAATTAATTGGCGGAGTTTCTACATTGTCTTTTACTCCGTCATTATCCGAACAAGCCATGAACATGATCAGTACAAGCATGGTGAACGGGGAAAATTTGAGCGTTTTCATTTCTCACCTCCTTTCCTTATTTCGTCAAAATCATCTTTTTCGTATCAATCAAACTGTGCCCCGCTTGGCGCAGTCAGGGGTTGCGCCAAGCGGGGGACAAGTTGTATTTTATTTGATTTCCAATTGCGAACCAAGCTGTACTTCAACATTGCTGAGAATGGTTTCGCCTGCGGCGTCGAGCGTGAGCTTGGCGCCACTGGCGACGGTTACGTTTTGGACGTTGATGTCGCCGCAGGAAGTAACGGTCGTGTTTGTGGTTACGGTCTGGTTGGTGAAGTTGACGGTTGTACAGGCTAAACCATCCAGGACGGTTATTCCGGTGTTATTGGGGTCAAGCCAATTTCTTAAACGAGTATTATCCGATCCATTTCCTGTCCATGACCAATTAAATTTTCCATAATAAAATGTTGCCGGAGGACATTCTGGATTACCGCCATGTAATTGACCGACAACACGATGATTTTGGTCAAATAATGGAGAACCGGAAGAACCTCGTTCAACTGTTCCGTTATCTAAACCTACTGTCCAATGCGAATTTGCCGGGGAGTGAGTCCCATCAGTCCAATTAAGAATGGTCGAATTAGAGGTTAATGCATTATTGTCAAACGATATTTTCATTACCATGCCGGCAGGGTGATGTATTCCTGTCCCTGATGAAGGATTATTTCCAGTCCTGTCCCATCCTAAAAAAGTAGCAGGATGCAT
>JAIRLY010000043.1 GCA_031259075.1 Dysgonamonadaceae bacterium
TCTTAGTTCTTAACTCTTAGTTCTCAATTTCCGTCTCCGGTAAAGACAACCGGCTTTTATTAAACGATGAGAAAAATGATTTTTTTAATTCAAAAAGTTGTCTTTACCTTCGATCGGAATAAATGTAATGATATAGAGGGCGGAATCCATTCTTAACTTTTAGTTTTTAACTCATAACTCTTAGTTCTTAGTTCGCTTCCAGGTCCCGAAGAGAAGCGGTTTAAAAATATGAAGCGTGGGACTTTTAACTTTATCCGTATTCGAGGTTCTGAACTACCCACACAAACAAATAAGTTAACCCACGCAACCTACGTGGCGCTACTTATTCTTGTTTGTGTTGAAATTGTTCAGATTTCGAATACAAGAATATAAGCTAACGCTTTCTTAATTAATATGTAATGTTAAAATAATTTCTGTTTTCTTATGAAAAAATGTTATTTTATATTTAAAAACCGAACAAAATTAGTTAGATTTTTCGAAATAAAAAATAGAAAGTTAATTTTTCTTATGAATTTTCCTATCTAAAACTCAGATTAATAACGAATGAACAATAAAAATATTGAGTCACGTACTCTATGATTTGTGTAACTAAAAAAAAATCGCTTAATTTGTAAGCGAATTAGGAACAATTAATTTTAAAAAAATGAATGTGGATGTTTTATTAGGCCTACAATGGGGAGACGAGGGAAAAGGGAAAATAGTGGATGTTCTCACTCCTGATTATGATATTGTAGCTCGTTTTCAAGGGGGTCCGAATGCAGGTCATACGCTTGAATTTGGAAGACAAAAGTATGTTTTACGTTCTGTTCCCTCCGGTGTTTTTCAAGGAGGAAAAGTAAATATTATCGGCAATGGCGTTGTCTTGGATCCGGCCCTTTTTAAGGCGGAAATAGAGTCTTTGGAAGTATCCGGATACAATTTGACGAAAAAAATATTTATCTCCAGAAAAGCGCATTTAATTCTTCCGACTCATCGTTTATTAGATCTTGCATACGAAACGCAAAAAGGAACCGGAAGAATCGGAACAACCGGAAAAGGAATCGGACCGGCTTATACAGATAAAATTAGTCGCAATGGATTAAGAATCGGGGATATAGAATATCATTTTGAAGAAAAATATAAAAAAGCGATCGTTCATCACGAAGAATTGTTACGACAGATGAATTTTAAATATGATTTGGCTTCATTGGAAAAAGAATGGTTGGAAGGAATTAACTGTATCAAGCGCTTCAAATGGGTTGACAGCGATCATTTCATCAATAAAAAATTGCAGGAAGGAAAAAAGGTATTAGCAGAAGGCGCTCAAGGAACGATGCTGGACATTGATTTCGGTTCATATCCTTTTGTCACATCTTCCAATACAATCTGTGCAGGCGCTTGTACCGGGCTGGGAATAGCGCCATCCAAAATCGGTGAAGTATATGGAATTTTTAAAGCGTATTGCACGCGGGTAGGAAGCGGCCCGTTCCCAACCGAACTAACCGACGAAACCGGACAAAAAATGCGCGATTTGGGTTATGAATACGGTTCTGTGACCGGAAGACCCAGAAGATGCGGTTGGATTGATTTGGTTGCACTTCGATATGCTATTATGATAAATGGAGTTACGCAACTAATTATGATGAAATCGGATGTTCTGGATGCTTTTGACGTCATTAAAGTGTGTGTAGCTTATGAAATTGGTGGTCATAGAATAGAAGATTTTCCTTTTGAAATTGATAATACTGTAAAACCAATTTATGTCGAATTGCCGGGATGGAAAACAGATATGACAAAAATGCAGAGAGAAGATAAATTCCCGAAAGAATTTAAAAATTATTTATCCTTTTTAGAAGAAATATTAGGCGTAAAGATAAAAATCATCTCTGTCGGTCCCGACAGAGGGCAAACAATTGTCTGTTGTTTGTAAAAATAACATGTTGGCGCAAGATTTGTAGAGAAATATAAGGTAATAAAAAAAGAAAAGAATATAACAATGTATTGGATTTTATTTATAGGTATAGCGCTAATCAGTTGGCTCGTATCTAACAATTTGCAGAGAAAAGAGAAAAAATATTCCAAAGTTCCGTTAGGAAATGGAATGACAGGCAAAGATATTGCTGAAAAAATGTTGTACGACAATGGAATTCAAAATGTAAAAGTAACCGTTACGGAAGGATTTCTAACCGACAATTACAATCCGGTGAACAAAACAATCAGTTTAAGTAAAGCGGTTTATTTCGGCGACAATGTGTTTTCGGCGGCAGTGGCAGCACACGAAACAGGTCATGCCCTTCAACATGCAGCCGCTTACGCTCCGTTGAAAATGCGCTCCGCTTTGGTTCCGGTGGTTAGCTTTTCCTCTAAATGGGTTACTTGGGTTTTAATAGCCGGATTAATTTTGATGGGTACAGGATCTAAAGTTGGTACATCCATCCTTTTGGCCGGGATCGGTTTATTTGCGATGACTACTCTTTTCAGTTTTATCACACTGCCGGTTGAAATCAATGCCAGTTTACGGGCGCTAACATGGTTAAATCGTTCGGGAATAACCACTTCGAGAAATCATTCGGCGGCAGAAGATGCTCTGAAATCGGCTGCTTACACCTATGTTGTTGCGGCTTTAAGTTCATTAGCAACTCTGCTTTATTACATAATGATTTTTTTAGGACGAAGAGATTAAAAATAAAGGAGTAAGAATGACCTTTAAATCCCCCCCCTAAAAAAACTTTTAAATAGAGCGTTGTTCAAAATTCTTAATTGTTAAGATTATGATTAAATTAAAGATTCTGGGAATTACTTTTAGCCAAGTCCAAGCAGGAGCTTATGCTTTAGTATTAACAGAAGAAGGTGGGAGTAGAAGAGTGCCGATTATAATCGGCACCCCGGAAGCTCAATCCATTGCTATTACGTTGGAAGGATTAATTCCACCTCGTCCTTTGACTCATGATCTTTTCATTACATTTGCAAAATCATTAAATGCAGAGTTAAAACAAGTAAACATTTATAAATATGAAGATGGTGTTTTTTATTCGGAATTAGTTTTTGATACAAAAGAAAAAACAGTTTGCATTGACGCCAGAACTTCCGATGCGATTTCTTTAGCCATTCGTACTGATGCCCCTATTTTCATTACAGAAGAAATAATGAGAGATGTATGCGTTTTTATGACTGAAGGAAATTGGGAGGAATTTGAAGATATTGAAGAAAATGAAAAGCAAAGAAAAATTTCTTTTGAAACTATGAATTTTGAAGAATTACAAATATCACTGAATGACGCAATTATAAACGAAGATTACGAAAAAGCATCTTATATTCGCGATTTAATTAATAAACTTAACCCAAAATGAAGTATATCCGGATTACAAATACCGATTTGATGTCTTCCAATATCATTATGGGATGTATGCGTATTCATTCACTACCGCTTGCCGAAATTGACGCCTTAATAAAAACAGCTATTGATCAAGGAATTAACTTTTTCGACCATGCAGATATATATGGAAATGGAATTTGTGAAACGTTATTTTCCAAAGCAATCGGAATGAATAGTACAATCCGCGAGAAAATGATTCTTCAAAGCAAATGCAGTATTCGCGAGGGCTTTTACGATGCATCAAAGGAACACATTTTGGAATCGGTAAACAGCATTTTGGAGAGATTAAAAACGGATTATTTGGATGTACTTTTATTGCATCGTCCGGATGCCCTCATCGAACCGGAAGAGGTTGCCGAAGCATTTGAAATCCTCTACACTTCCGGTAAAGTAAAGTACTTTGGCGTTTCCAATTACAATCCGTTGCAAATCGAATTGCTTAAAAAACAGGTGCGGTATCCTTTTGTTATCAATCAAATCCAGTACAGCGTTGTTCACACGTTACTCATAGATGAAAGCATGGCGGTAAATATGCTTACTGATCAGGCAATTGATCGAACCGGATATTTGATGGATTATTGCCGTTTAAACGACATAACCATTCAAGCTTGGTCTCCTTTCCAAAAAGGTTTTTTCGAAGGGCCTTTCTTTTTGGATTCTAAATACGCAGAACTGAATAAAGTATTGACCGATTACGGAAAAGTATACGATTTAGACATAACCGGATCAGCTGTTGCTTGGATTACCCGACATCCGGCGAATATTCAGGTAATTTTGGGAACTACTCAACCACAACGACTCGTCAAAGCATGCAAAGGATCGAATGTGCCGATGTCCCGTCAAGAATGGTATGCCGTTTATAAAGCAGCCGGAAATATGATTCCTTAGTATTCGTCCCTCTCTTTAATCCCTTCGTAATATTTTACAAAAGAGCGGACAACAACTTTATTTCCACCGGGTGTAGGATAATTTCCTGAAAAATACCAATCTCCCGTATGATTCGGACAAGCAGCGTGTAATCCTTCCAAAGATTGATAAACGATTTCAACTTGAGCACGAATGCCTTCGGGAATAAGAATTTCGGCAATTTTCGCCGATATTTCTTCGGCTGTAAACGGACGATAAATATCTTTTACATAATTAACGACCTCTTCTTTCGGCAAATTCAGTTGAACCTTGCACTTCTGATAAGTTTCATCAATAACGGATTGTATTCCCCGTTCTTTTAACAAAGCGATAGCTGCACGAAAGGCGACAAATTCGTCCATCCGGTTCATATCAATACCATAACAATCCGGATATCGGACTTGAGGCGATGAAGAAACAATAATAATCTTTTTAGGCTCCAGGCGATCCAATATTTTAATAATACTCTGCTTCAGTGTAGTTCCCCGGACAATACTGTCGTCGATGACCACTAAATTGTCAACACCGGCGCGAATTGAACCATACGTAATATCGTACACATGAGCTGCCAATTCGTCACGACTGTCCCCCTCTGCAATAAAAGTTCTGAGTTTGATGTCTTTAAGCGTTACTTTTTCCTGCCGGATCTTCATCGAAAGAATCCGTTCCAAATCCTTTTCCGTCAATTCATGTAATTGATTTTTAATGAATTGTTTTTTTTGTTCGTCAAGATAAGCCTCAAAACTTTCCATCATTCCAAAGCAAGCAACTTCCGCCGTATTGGGTATAAAAGAGAAAACCGTATTTTCCAAATCATGGTCAATCGCCTTTAGAATAGGATTTAAAAGTAATCTCCCCAACATTTTCCTTTCTTGATAAATATCTTTATCAGAACCCCTGGAAAAATAAATTCGTTCGAAAGAACAAGGACGTACATTTCCTGGTTCTTGAATTTGTTCCAAGACAATTTCATCGTTCTGTTTTACAATAAAAGCCTGTCCGGGTTGAAGTTCATGAACTTTTTCTACTTTTACATTCATTACGGTTTGTATGACCGGTCTTTCGGAAGCAACAACTGCAATCTCATCGTCATAATAATAAAAAGCGGGGCGAATACCCTGCGGATCACGGAAAGCAAACATATCGGTATTGCCCGTCACGCCGCAAATAACATATCCTCCATCCCATGTTTTCGCCGAACGACGTAAAATATGACCTAAATCGATATTCTCCGCAATCTTTTTGTTTATCGCCTGCCCATCTGCCAGTTTAGGTTTATATAATTCGTATAGATGTTGCACTTCACGGTCGAGATAATTCCCCATCAATTCCAAAATCATCAACGTATCCGAATACAATCGCGGATGTTGCCCTTGGTCTATTAATTGTTTGAATATTTCATCGACATTGGTAAGATTGAAATTTCCACAGAGCATTAAACTTCTGGAACGCCAATTGTTTCGCCGCAAGAAAGGATGAACATAAGCCATACCGGAACGTCCGGTAGTACTGTAGCGTAAATGGCCCATATATACTTCGCCGCAAAAAGGTATATTTTCGTAAGAAGTTGTTGTCGGAGTTTGCTTAATCGACTTATAGGCATTTTGAAATACTTCTTTTATAGCGCCGCTCCCCAAAGCTCTTTCTCTGGAAATGTATTCCGTTCCGGGCTTTGCTTTAGCGCTCACGCAACCAATACCGGCGCCTTCCTGTCCCCGGTTATGTTGTTTTTCCATTAAAAGATAGAGTTTATTCAGACCATATTGCCAAGTGTTATATTTTTCAATGTAATATTCAATGGGTTTTAACAGACGAACTAATGCTATACCACATTCATGTTTAATTTGCTCCATATTTTGCCTTCAAAAAGAGATACAAATATACATGAATTTTTTCAATTTACACATAGACGGATAAACAAAGGTATAATGTACCTCAATTTTCGAACAGCAAATGTCTATAACCACCCCACTCGAATTCTTCTTTTTGCGAATATACATGCCGCAAAATACTGTTGATTGATTAATTAATAGATGTTTATAAAATAGTCATCCACGGATTTGAAAAAAGCGACGAAGTCAGGAAAAACCTTTACAGATTGCTTATAACGGGTATTCAAAATTTTGATGCGGTTGTCCTGAAAATTAGCACTTGTAAATAGACGGTTGGAAAGGATTTTGTATCTTTGCAACCATGAAAATACCGTAAATGTTATAACCTTATTATATTGTAAACAAAAAATTATATTAAAAATGAAAGTTGCGCTTATTTCTTTTTATCCGATATTGGAAGACAAAAAAAATAATATGTCGAAAATCGAAAAACACTTTCAAGCGATTGCTTATTCGGATTGCAATTGGGCTGTATTTCCTGAAATGACTCTTACCGGATTTACGATGAATACAAAGGATTGTGCGGAAGATTTTTCAGATTCTCCAAGTATTCGTTTTTTTCAAGAGCAAGCTATTCAAAACAAAATGTATTTGTCGTTCGGCATTATTTTAAAATGCAGAGATAAAGCTTCCAATAATCTTATTACTATCTCTCCTCAAGGAGAAATAATAGCTTCCTATGCTAAGATACATCCATTTTCACGCGTCAAAGAGGAAACATATTATTATGGAGGCGACATGCCGGTATGGGGTAACATAGCAGATATTCGAGTAGGGATGAGCATCTGTTACGATTTGCGTTTTCCTGAAATATACCAGGCATTGTCGAAAAATTGCAAGATAATTGTCAATATCGCTTCTTGGCCCGAGAAAAGGATACAACATTGGATGACATTGCTTCGAGCAAGGGCGATCGAAAATCAGGTTTTTTTTATTGGCGTAAATCGAACAGGAAAGGATGAAAATAAATTAAACTATTGTAAATCAAGTATGATTATTAATCCGGAAGGAGAAATATTGAATGGTAAAAATGTGAACGATGAAATAGATATTTTCGAAATAGATATAAATCAAGTGGATAGTTATCGAAAATCATTTCCTGTAAAAAACGATCGTAAACCCGAATTATACAAACAGATTTTGTAATTTTAAGTAAGATCCTGATTCGCTCCACTTTTTTTCAAAACACTTGCAAATGGGTGTTTTAACCACTAATGAAATGTCTAAATTGCTTGGCATTCCGGAAAGAGCGGGAAATAAAAATCTTATCTTGTTATAAATTCTTTTTGGTAAATTTTCACAAAAAGAAAGAAAACAGATATCATTAACGGGCCAAAGATGATACCCCAAAAACCAAAAAGGTTCATTCCCAATATTACTCCAAAAAGAGTGATTAGCGGGTGTATATTGGCTTTTTTCTTTAAAAATACAATACGAACAAGGTTATCTACACTCGAAATAATACAGATTCCATATATGATAAGTACAATTCCTTGCCAGATATGATTGGCAATCAGGAGATCGATAGCTAACGGCAACCAGATTGCACCTGTTCCGATAACCGGAACCAAGCCGAAAAAACCGGTCATAAGTCCCCATATAACCGGATCTCCGGCGTCTAATATCCAATATGCTAAACCGGCGGTTATTCCTTGTCCCAGCATGATAAGCGGAATGCCTACTGCATTGCTGAGTATCATGGTATGGGTCTCTTTTTTTAATAATTGTATGCCATCGGATGATATTGGGATAATTTTTTCAAGTTCTTGTTCAAATTGAACGCTTTCCTGTAACATAAAAAAAAGTACAAATATCATCATGATTACATTGGCGATTACATTTCCGGTCGCAGATAAAATGTCGGGCAATATATTTCCCACCGTTGATATGGCTTTTTGAGTGACATCTTCGGAAAAAATGTTGTAATCCCATTTTTGAATCAACAAGTTATGAATGTTATGAAGTTCGTCTATAATTATCTGAGGTTGAAGCTGTTTTAGCTTAGCATATACGATTGATGTTAGTCCGCCCAACATTAATACTAAAAAGATAAAAGCGACTGTCAGGAGGATGATGGTTGCCCATGTATTTTTCCAACCTTTTTCCAACAAACAACGGTGTGGAGTTCTTAATATTATATATGATGTAAATCCGCCCAGAATGGAACTTGCAAAATATTTTAATTCTCCAATAATTAAACAGGCTAAAAATACGATGATTAACAAAAAACCTATTTGCCTGATATGGCCGTTAAATTGTTTTTCCATAATAATTTACATGATTTCTCTTTCTCTTAATTTTAACTGCCAATTCCAAGCCGATTTTAAGGTTTCTTCGATGGATTCCGTTGCTGTCCATCCTAAAACTTCATTAGCATAACGAGGGTCTGCCCAGATTTGTTCGATATCACCTTCCCGTCTTCCTACTATTTTATATGGAACTTTCACTTGAGTCGATTGCTCGAAAGCGGTAATCAATTCCAAGACAGATAATCCTTTCCCTGTGCCTAAATTAAAATATTCCAGCGGCGCTTCCGATTTATTGTTCAGGATTCTTTCTATAGCAGTCACGTGGGCTTTTGCTAAATCCACTACATTGATGTAATCGCGGATGCATGAACCGTCGGGTGTATTGTAGTCGTCCCCATAAACAGATAATTCTTTTCTTATTCCAATTGCCGTTTGTGTAAGAAAGGGAATCAAGTTTTGAGGAATTCCATTGGGCAATTCTCCTATTTCGGCAGACGGATGCGCTCCTATCGGATTGAAGTAACGCAAAACGACACTTTTGTAAGGCGCTCCGGCATAGATGGCGTCTCGAATGATTTCTTCATTAATTTGTTTCGTGTTTCCGTAAGGAGATAACGCCGGTTGGATAGGAGCTTTTTCATTTACCGGTAATATTTCAGGTTGACCGTAAACGGTACACGATGAAGAGAATACGATTCCTTCCACTTTGTATTCCGGCATCAATTCTAAAAGGTTAAGAAGGGATACAATATTATTCCGGTAATATAATAAAGGTTTGTGTACGGATTCGCCCACCGCTTTACTTGCCGCAAAATGAATTATTCCCTTGATTCCGGGATATTCATTAAAGACATTTGTTAACGCTTCTTTATCTATACAATCCACTTGTTTAAATGCAGGACGGAGACCGGAGATTCTTTCTATTCCATCGATTACTTCGGCATTGGAATTAGATAAGTTATCAATAATTATTACTTCGTAGCCTGCGTTTTGTAATTCTACGGTAGTATGTGAACCAATATATCCAACTCCTCCTGTGACTAATATTTTCTTTTTCATTCGTGTTCTTTTTTTATTTAGTAAAATTTATACTGCAAAGATAGCATTAAATCATGTATTTTTGCAAATGGACATGAAAGTTCATTTTAGAAAATACCTTTTATTATCTTCTACGTAAATCAGCATAGTCTGTGGATAGTATGCAGGCAAGGTTTGCAATAACTAAGTTTACATTTACATGTTGAATCTACTGTACATTCTTTATTCTGACATATTGTCAGTCCAGAGGCATTGGCAAATAGTTTGTTGTTAAGAAGTTAAGATTAATAATTAATGAAAGGAGGATGATAAATATATGAATTTTAATAATTTTACAATCAGAGCGCAGGAAGTTGTTCAAAAAAGTATTGAATTGGCTCGCCGGAAAAATCAACAAGCAATTGAACCTGCTCATATTATGAAATCTATTTTGACAGAGGCAGAGAGCATTGCGAATTTCCTCTTTCAAAAAACAGGAATAAATGTCCAAAATTTAAATACAATATTAGACAGGGAGATTGATTCCTATCCGAAAGTATCGGGAGGAGAGCCTTATTTAGGACGGGAAGCCAATGCGGTTTTTCAGAAAGCAATAGATATCAGTTCAAAAATGGGCGACCAATATGTTTCCATCGAACCGATTATTATGGCGTTATTTTTGGAAAAAGGTTCTGTTTCAACGCTATTGAAAGACGCCGGAATGACCGAAAAAGAATTGCAGGCTGCTATTCATGAACTGAGAAACGGAAAGAAAGTAACCGGTCAATCGGCAGAAGATACCTATCAATCGTTATCGAAATATGCAATTAATTTGAACGAAAGAGCCGGAGCCGGGAAATTAGATCCTGTCATTGGCCGAGATGAAGAAATTCGCCGCGTATTGCAAATTTTAAGCCGGAGAACAAAAAACAATCCGATATTAATCGGCGAACCGGGCGTAGGAAAAACAGCAATAGCCGAAGGTTTGGCTCACCGGATTGTTCGCGGCGACGTTCCCGATAACTTGAGATCCAAGCAAATCTATTCGTTGGATATGGGCGCTTTGATTGCCGGAGCGAAATACAAAGGCGAATTTGAAGAACGATTGAAATCGGTTATTAATGAAGTAATTGCTTCGGATGGTGAAATTATTCTATTCATTGATGAAATTCACACTTTAGTTGGCGCAGGAGGCGGTGAAGGCGCTATGGATGCCGCTAATATTTTGAAACCGGCTTTGGCGCGCGGCGAATTACGGTCGATTGGAGCAACTACTTTGAATGAATACCAAAAATATTTTGAAAAAGATAAAGCTTTGGAACGCCGTTTTCAACAGGTTTTGATAGAGGAGCCTAACGAAACCGACGCTGTTTCTATTTTGCGCGGATTGAAAGAAAAATATGAAAATCATCATAAAATCCGTATCAAAGACGATGCGATTATTGCTTCCGTTCAATTATCAAGCCGGTATATTACAGATCGTTACTTGCCTGACAAAGCGATCGATCTGATGGATGAAGCCGCTGCCCGACTGCGGATGCAAGTCGATTCCGTTCCGGAAGCATTGGACGAAATCACCCGTAAAATTACGCAATTGGAAATCGAACGGGAAGCGATTAAACGGGAAAATGATACGGGTAAGTTAGATTTCCTGAATAAAGAAATTGCCGATTTACGGGAAGAAGAAGCTCAGTTCAAAGCAAAATGGGAGTCGGAACGGGAAATTATCAATAAAATTCAGCAAAACAAAATTGAGATTGAAGATTTAAAATATCAAGCCAACCGTGCGGAACGAGAGGGCGATTATGGTAAAGTAGCCGAAATCCGTTACGGTTTATTACGTCAAAAAGAAGCAGAAATTGAAAAATTTCAAAAAGAATTAGATTCCATGCAGGGACAAAACGCCATGATTAAAGAGGAAGTAGATGCGGATGATATTGCAGACATTGTTTCCCGTTGGACGGGTATTCCGGTTGGAAGAATGTTGCAAAGCGAATCGGATAAACTGTTGCATCTGGAAGAAGAATTGCATAATCGCGTTGTAGGTCAGGACGAAGCCATTGCTGCGGTTTCGGACGCCATTCGCAGAAGTCGTGCCGGCTTGCAAGATCCCAAGCGACCGATTGGTTCTTTTATCTTTCTGGGAACGACCGGCGTTGGTAAAACCGAATTAGCGAAAGCCTTAGCCGAATATTTATTCGACGACGAAAACATGATGACGCGCATTGATATGAGCGAATATCAGGAAAAATTCAGCGTAACCCGCTTAATAGGTTCTCCACCGGGATATGTTGGATACGACGAAGGCGGGCAATTGACCGAGGCGGTTCGCCGGAAACCTTATTCGGTGGTTTTATTTGATGAAATCGAAAAAGCGCACCCCGATGTATTCAATGTTCTGTTGCAAGTATTAGATGATGGACGTTTGACCGACAATAAAGGCCGAGTCGTGAATTTCAAAAACACGATTATCATCATGACTTCTAATATGGGTTCTCCTGTTATTCGTGAAAATTTTGAAAAAATGAATAAGGATAATAAAGAACAAATCATCGAAGCAACCAAGAACGAAGTGTTGGATTTGTTGAAAAAAACCATTCGTCCCGAATTTTTGAACCGGATCGACGAGATCATTATGTTTACCCCTCTGAACGAAATGGAAATCAGGGAGATCGTTCAACTTCAATTGAATGGAATAAAAAAACAGTTGGCAGAAAACGGAATTGATCTGCGATTTACCGATACCGCTATTGCATTGATTTCCAAAGAAGGTTTTGATCCGCAATTCGGTGCGCGACCTGTAAAACGCGTCATTCAACGATTTATTTTGAATCCGTTGTCTAAAGACATTTTAGCACGGAAAGTGAATCAAAATAAACCCATTGTGATTGATGTGGAAAAACAGGAGTTAAAAATTACGAATTAAAAATCGGAAATTATACCTTGTAAGGTTTGATGTTGGCGAAGTTAAGGCATTTCAAATTGTTAGCGACAATTTGAAATGCCTTAACTTCGTTTTATCTAACCGGAACCGTCACTTTCGCTTAATGAACATACAAGATTCGGAACAGGAAAAAGGATTGATGCGATTTTCTTTCCTCTATTTTTTGTTTTTATTAAATAATTAAGTACTTTTGCCAAAATAATTAACCAAATTTAATATTTTTTCAAAGCCATGCACATCAAAACAAAAACAATCAAAGCGTTATTCTTGGTCTTTGTCCTGACAAATATCCAAACAAGTTTTGCAATTAAAGAATTGAACACAAGTGATGTACGTTCCTTTTCATTAGGAAAAATCCGTGCATTAAGCGACGAACTGCTCAATCCGGCAAATATTCCCTTTTCCAACCGGAAAGAAGGCGGTATTTCTATTTTTAACCGGTTTCAAATGAAAGAATTAAACACTGTTGCTCTTTACTTGAAATATCCAAACAAATGGCTGGATACAGGAGTGAAAATTTCTACTTTCGGTTATACCGATTACCGGATTATTCAATCGCAATTCGGTTTTGCTAAAAAGATTTTGCCGGATCTTTCCGTCGGCGTTCATCTGAGTTATTTAAATGAGTCTTCGATTCTGGAAGCTCGTTCCCGGCATTATCTTACATCCGGTTTAGGGTTGTATTTCAGTATGAACAAACAAATTGACTTGGCTTTATTGGGTGAAAATATCTTACATTCCATGAATGAAAACCAATTAAATGTATCTGCCGGATTAAAATACAAGATAGCCGAACACTCTCTCTTTTTATTGGAAGCAAGTAGCGGAAAAGAAATACATTTTAGTTTTTCCGCCGGGCTTGAATACGAAATCTTCAATCAATT
Source organism: Dysgonamonadaceae bacterium (assembly GCA_031259075.1). GTDB lineage: Bacteria > Bacteroidota > Bacteroidia > Bacteroidales > Azobacteroidaceae > Azobacteroides. The sequence continues at coordinate 13,248 of JAIRLY010000043.1, forward strand.
CATCATCCGATCCGGATTCAATTCCAATCCGGGAACGCCTTTTTGGGGGATTGCTTATCTATGGCATAATTGGATTATTGACGCAGGCTTCTCATTTCATTCTACTTTGGGAACAAGCAGCATGATAGGAATAAAATTTTTAATCAAATAAAGACGATGAAAAAACTAATTTTCGGTGGAGGAATTTTCATTTTTTTGTTCATTGCTCCTAAAGGCTTTTCACAAATCAATCGCAACAATTCGGAATGGATGCAATATCTGGAAGATTTAGCCGGCAACGAAGAAGAGAATACCGGCTATATTGAAAATTTGTTCGATGAACTGTCTCATATATTAGAAAATCCGTATAATTTACAAACGGTCGGTAAGGAAGAATTGGAAAAATTGCCTTTTCTTACAGATTTGCAAATAGAAAATTTGTTGTATTACATCTATAAGTACGGCCCTTTAACGGATATTTATGAATTAAAAAACGTAGAGGATTTAGATTTACAAACTATAACTTATTTGTTTCCTTTTGTTTACGTTGGAGAGGTCGAAACGAAAGAAAACAATATCCGAGATAATAAATTCCTCAAATATACCAAACAAGAATGGTTGCTTCGTACCAATTTCACTTTACAGAAAAAAGCCGGTTACACAAAAATTCCGGAAGAAGAACGGATAGAACATCCAAATAAACAATATTTAGGCGATCCCTATTATCTGAATTTTCGATACGGCTTCAACTACAGAGATAAAATTCAATTGGGGATCAGTGGCGAAAAAGATCCGGGCGAGCCTTTTCCGAATACTTATAATAAAGGGTTTGATTATTACACGTTTAATTTGAAACTGAAGAAAATGGGTATTTGGGATGAATTACATTTCGGTAATTATCGTCTTTCTTTTGGACAGGGATTGGTTATGAATACGGATTTTTCAATGGGGAAAACAGCTGATGCGGTAAATATCAATCAAAAAAATACCGGTATTAAAAGGCATATTTCTACCGGTGAAAACCAATATTTTAGTGGAATTGCAGGAGCTTTGAAATGGAATAATGCTCAATTCCGATTTTTCTATTCCAGCCGGAATCAGGATGCATCTATTGATAGTGCAACGATTCTTGCGTTCAAAACCGACGGTTATCACCGGACATACAACGATCTGCTTAAACGAAAAACGGTAAATATCGAATTGTTCGGAAGTAATATGCAATGGAAAAAAGATGATTTTTCGCTGGGATTAACGGCTGTTTACTATACTTTTAGCGGAAAAGAATTAAATCCCGATTTAAGACCGTATAATCGGTTTTATCTGCGGGGAAAAAACGGGTTCAACATTGGAATCAACTATGTTTTTCAACGAAAAAGGTTTAATTTTCAAGGAGAAACAGCAATAGACAAGTCGGGAAAAATAGCAAGTCTCAACCATATCATTCTAAAACCGGTATCTTTTATGAATTGGGTATTTTCTTTTCGGTATTACAGCAGAGAATACAATGCTTTTTATGGGAAAGGTTTTTCCGAATCTACAGCCATTCAGAATGAAGCCGGATTTTACACAGGGATGAAACTTCACTTGTTTCGGCGATGGGAATTATCGGCATATTGGGATTATTTCGTCTTTCCATGGTTGAAATATGAAGTGAATACACCATCGTCGGGCATTGACGCTTTAGTGCAATTGAAATATAATCTCAGGGCCAACCTGCAAATGAATTTCCGTTATAAGTTCAAAGAAAAATATAAGAATGTAAATATCGAAAACAACCCTGTTTTAAATGTTTTACCCTATAACCGGCACAGTTGGAGGTATCAAATGAATTATACGTTCAACAATGAAATTGCATTTAAAACGCAAGCCGATTACATTATGTATCAAAACAACCGGAAAAATCAACAAGCATGGAGTATTACTCAATCTTTTTCGTACGCTCTTGATAAATCCAAATTTCAATTTACAGGCGCATTGGCTTATTTTCATACCGACGATTGGGATACTCGAATCAATGTCTACGAAACGAATATACTTTACACTTTCAATTTTCCCACATACTATGGTAAAGGGTTAAGATATTATTCCGTAATCAAATGGAAAATTGCCGGTCCTTTAACTTTTTATTTGAAATGCGCTTCCACGCACTACTTTGATAAAGGGACGATTGGTTCCGGATTGGAAGAAATCAATGGGAGGGAAAAGAGCGATATTTATTGTTTGATTAGATATAATTTCCATCTGTAAATCGTTTCAGGGCAACCTTGTTTGCTTCGCAGGGGCGACACTTTATTGCTGCTCCTGTTTATTCCAAATTACTTACGAATAATTTATTCCCACTATCGAATGTTTAAGTCGCGCTAATGAACGCTTCATTTTTAACAATCATAAATCAACGTTTACATTTTTCGCAGGATTTCCTCAGCATCTTTGATCGTACGAATCTCTTGAATAGTCAACCGCCGCCGGTTATTCTTTTCGCTCAACAGGCATCGTTTATAGTTCTTTTTCACAAATTCCAGTAGTCTATCGAATGCCTCGCTTTGATAATACGGAGAGTCGAAATTACGGATCAGATAAAGCGTCATTTTACTGTTTTTGAGTATAATTTTCTCAATACCAAGTTTCTTAGCTATTTTGCGAAGACGAACAACCCGGATCAATTCCTCTCCCCGTTGAGGAATTTTTCCGAACCGGTCTTGCAATTTCAGACGAAAATGTTCGATATCAGCTTCTTCTTCCATTGTGTCTAATTCCCGATACAGTAAAATCCGTTCCGAATCGCCGGGTATGTACGATGCGGGAAACGAAAGTTCCAAGTCGCTTTCCACGTTGGTTTCCACCACATAATTTTCGCCTGTATCCACTTGATTTTCATCTTTGTACAAGTATGAAAATTCTTCATTTTTCAATTCTTGAACGGCTTCCGACAATATTTTCTGATATGTTTCATACCCTAAATCCGCTATAAATCCACTTTGTTCCGCACCTAACATATTTCCGGCTCCCCGAATATCCAAATCTTGCATTGCGATATGGATTCCGTCGCCTAATTCCGAAAAATTTTCAATTGCCTGTAATCTTCTTCTTGCTTCGGGAGTCAACAGATGAAGCGGAGGAGAAAGCAAATAACAAAAAGCTTTCCGGTTGCTTCGTCCCACACGCCCTCGTAATTGATGTAAATCGCTTAAACCGAAATGTTGAGCATTATTCACTATTATTGTATTCGCGTTCGGAATGTCAATTCCGTTTTCAATAATACCGGTAGCGATCAAAACATCACATTCATAGTTAACAAAATCGGTTATTACTTGTTCCAATACAGCAGGTTCCATTTGTCCGTGACCAATGGCAATTCGTGCATCCGGCACTTCTCTTTTTATCAGGTCTTCTATCTCTTTCAGATTGGAAATTCGGTTATTGACAATAAAAACTTGTCCGTTACGACTCATTTCAAAATTAATCGCTTCCCGAATAATTTCTCCTCCAAAACGGTGTATTTCCGTTTGAATCGGATAACGGTTGGGGGGAGGCGTCGAAATATTCGACAAATCACGCGCTCCCATCAAACTGAATTGTAAGGTACGCGGAATAGGAGTTGCCGTCAGGATAAGTGTATCCACATTGACTTTCAACTGCCGAAGTTTCTCCTTCACCGTAACGCCGAATTTTTGTTCTTCGTCGATAATCAACAATCCCAAATCTTTGAATTGAACATCCGAACTGATTAGACGATGTGTACCGATCAATATATCTATTTTTCTCTCTTTCAGTTTTTGAAGGATATCTTTACTTTCTTTGTTCGTCCGCGCTCTGGAAAGGTAATCAATGGAAACCGGAAAATCCGATAATCGTTCGCTGAACGTGTTGTAATGCTGATAAGCCAGCAGCGTGGTAGGAACTAAGACAGCGACCTGCTTCCCGTCTACTGCAGCTTTGAATGCTGCACGGATAGCTATTTCCGTTTTCCCAAATCCCACATCGCCGCAAATCAAACGATCCATAGGCCGGGCCATTTCCATATCCTGCTTGACGTCGTTTGTCGCTTTCAACTGATCCGGCGTATCTTCGTATACAAAAGAAGCTTCCAATTCCTTTTGTAAATAAGTATCGGGAGAAAAAGCAAATCCTTTTTCTTCTATGCGTTTGGAATAAAGCAAAATGAGTTCTTTGGCAATGTCTTTGACTTTCTTTTTGGTTTTGCTTTTCAGATTTTCCCAAGCGCCCGAACCTAATTTATTCAAGCGGGGCGGTTCATTTTCTTTTCCTTTGTATTTGGAGATTTTATGCAGATTATGAATACTGACAAAAATAATATCGTCGTTCAAGAAGGTCATTTTAATCACTTCCTGCATTTTTCCGTTGATTTCCGTACATATCAGTCCTCCGAATTTACCTATTCCATGATCGATATGCACCAAATAATCGCCTTGTTGAAATTGTTGTAACTCTTTGAGTGATAGAGCCACTTTGCCGGAACGAGCTTTTTCGGATTTCAAATTGTATTTGTGAAAACGATCGAACAACTGATGATCGGTAAAAATGCAAAGTCGCAAAGTTTGATCTATAAAACCGGCGTGAATCGAATGTAAAACCGGCGTAAAATGGATATTATCGCCGCGATCTTGAAAGATAGATTCAATTCGCCGGATCTGTTTTTCATTGTTGCTTAATATATAAATATGATAATTTTCTTCCGTTTTTTCTTTGAAAACGGTAGATACTAATTCAAAATTCTTATGATAAGAGTCTTGTGGTTTGGTGAAAAATTCGATTAAAGAACAGTTCTGTTTTGTATGAATGGGAGGAGCTCCCAAGTGAATTTTTGTATAAAGAGTCATTTTTCTTCTGATCTCTTCTTCCGGCGTCAGAAAAAGCCGTATTTGTTCAAGAGAAGAGAATTTTTCTTTATTAACAAAAGCCGGCTCATCGTTCCACAGGGAATCCGTTTTTTCATATATCCAATCTTCTTTTTTTAATACTAATTTAGTGGTTTCCGGTAGATAAGAGAACAAAGTAGCGTCCACATTGTCGGACTGTCTCGAAATAATAGAAATAGAATCCGATTTTTCTACGGACAATTGCGTTTCCACATCAAAACGACGGATACTTTCCAACTCATTTCCAAAGAAATCCAACCGGTAAGGATATTCGTCCGAAAAAGAAAAGACGTCGATAATCGAACCTCGAACGGCATATTGTCCTGGTTCATATACATAATCGACCCGGTCGAATCCGTAGGAATCCAAAACCTCCGCCACAAATAATGTATCTATTCTTTCATTTACAGCCATAGACAATGTATTATTTTGCAACGCTTCTTTGGAAACGACTTTCTCGGCTAACGCTTCCGGATAAGAAATAATCATGCACGGCTGCTTTTCATTGTTTAAACGGCTTAAAACCCCGGTACGAAGAATTTCACTTCCCGGATCTTTTTGTCTATAACGAATATTACGTTTGAATTGGGAAGGGAAAAAAAGCACATCGGTGTCATTCAAAATCCGACAACAATCGTGATAAAAGTAACCGGCTTCTTCCAAGTCATTTAAAATGCAAAGAATATTATCTTTCTTCAGTTGAGTAAAAATCGTAGAACAAACGATACTTGCCGCAGAGCCGGTTAATCCTTTCAGATAAATATCCCTTCCGGATTGTTTAAGTGAAGATATAATTGCCTTTATACCGGGATGTTGAGTATAAATGTCTCGTAAAACAGAATCTCTCAATGCCATAAAATTTGCACAAAATTAATGATAATAAACGAATAGTACAATTTGAAGACATAAGACAATTTTGATTTTTATTCCCTCGCGTTTGGAAATCTTAAGATATTCAGCTACTTTTGAAGTAAAATAAATAAATTAAGATCAATGAACGACAGCATTGTTATTATTCCTACTTACAACGAAAAAGAAAATATTGAAAAGATCATCCGGAAAACATTTGCTTTGCCTAAGTCTTTCAACATTTTAGTAATAGAAGACGGTTCGCCCGACGGAACAGGGCAAATTGTGAAAAATTTGCAAAATGAATTTCCAAATCGTTTGTTCATGATTGAACGGAAAGGAAAATTAGGATTGGGAACCGCTTATATTACCGGGTTCAAGTGGACTTTACAGCAAGGTTATGAATACATTTTTGAAATGGACGCTGATTTTTCACACAATCCGGACGATCTAATCCGTTTGCATGCAGCCTGTTCGGAAGAAGGAGCGGACATCGCCATCGGATCTCGTTATATTACCGGCGTAAATGTAGTAAATTGGCCTGTATCCAGAGTGCTTCTCTCTTATTTTGCGTCTAAATATGTACAATTTGTTTCCGGATTGAAAATACATGATACGACAGCCGGTTTTAAATGTTATCGCAGGGAAGTGTTGGAAACAATTGATTTAAATAAAATCAAATTCAAAGGATATGCTTTTCAGGTAGAAATGAAATATATCGCTTACAAATGCGGATTCCAACTAAAAGAAATTCCTATTATTTTTATCAACAGGGAAAAAGGAACTTCTAAAATGAACGGCAGTATTTTCAATGAAGCTTTATTTGGCGTGATTCAATTGAAATGGCACAGTTTATTTCATAAATATCCACAAAAAAAAGCCAACGAATGATTCTCATCCGGAATGCAAAATTAATTAACGAAGGTGCTTGTTACAAGGCTTCGGTATTAATAGACGGGGAACGGATCGCTTTCATTGCGGATGCGACGCGCAACCCGCTGTCGTTCGTTAAACTCTTTTTTCGTATCATTACCGGAATAATAACCGGAAAAAATCTCAAAATAATTCCAGCCGGAGGATTGCTTTTACTACCGGGAATGATTGATGATCAGGTGCATTTTCGGGAACCGGGTTTAACATCAAAAGGGGATATTCACAGCGAATCACGGGCCGCCGTTGCCGGTGGAATAACTTCTTTCATGGATATGCCGAATACCTTGCCTCAAACCGTCACAGTAGAAGCTTTAAATGATAAATTCGATCGGGCTGCGAACGAATCTCTTGCTAATTATTCCTTTTTTATCGGCGCTACCAACAATAATCCGGAAGAACTGAAAAATGAAGGAGCGAAACGCGCTTCCGCCGTGAAAGTATTTATGGGTTCTTCCACCGGCAATATGTTGGTAGACAACCCGTATACATTGGAAAAAATCTTTTCCGGCCCGGACGCAATCATCGCGGTCCATTGCGAAAGTGAAGCAATCATTCAAGCCAATAGAGAAAAATATATTCAACAGTTTGGAGAAGATTTGGATATTACTTACCATCCTAAAATACGCAGTCGTGAAGCCTGTTTTGCTTCGTCGAGTAAAGCTGTCGAATTAGCAAAAAAACACAATACCCGCTTGCATTTGTTTCATTTATCTACGGCCGAAGAAACAGGACTCTTGGAATCCAAATCATTAAAAGAAAAACGAATAACCGGAGAAGTCTGTGTGCATCACCTTTGGTTTTGCGATGAAGATTATTCCCGGTTGGGAAACCGGATTAAATGGAATCCGGCCATCAAAACAAAAGCCGACCGAGACGCTTTGCGGCAAGCCTTAATTGATGGAAAAATCGACGTAGTGGCTACTGATCATGCGCCTCACCGTTGGGAAGAAAAACAAGGTTCGTGTTTGAAAGCGGCATCCGGTGGGCCAATGGTTCAACATGCACTCACCGCGATGCTTGAACTGTGCAAACAAGGTGTTTTCACCCAAGAATTAGTAGTCGAAAAAATGGCGCATGCACCCGCCGAGTTATTCCGTTTAAAAGAGCGGGGATTCATTCGTAAAGGCTATTATGCCGACTTGGTATTGGTCGATCCGGATCAATCATGGACAGTGAGAAAAGAAAATTTATTATACAAATGCGGTTGGTCGCCTTTCGAAGGAACTACGTTTTCACACCGAGTCGTTAAAACATTCATCAATGGAACACTTGTTTACGACGACGGACAATTTAATGAAACCTTTAGAGGAAAAGAACTTTCATTGGCGAGGAGCACTAGAGTGCACCGGCGAGGAAGCAGGGTAACCGGCAATAATTCATTGTCATTTAATTATTTAATGCTATAAAGACAGCAATTGTACGTGAGAGTACAGTCGTAAGCGAAACAGAAGGTGGCCTTGATTTTTATTTCACGCGCTTGGAAAACACAAGTTTTTCATCTAATTTTGTTTAAATTTTTAAGTGTTTTATCAAAAAATTACAAATAGATGAAAACAAAAAAACTTTTTTTTATAATCGGTTTATTATTAACCATGATGACAGCAAAAACACAAATCACAGGAGACTGGAAAGGTACGTTAAACGTACAAGGTATGGAATTGGAAATTATTTTCCACATTAGCGACGCAGACGGAACGTATTCTGCCACACTGGACGTTCCTTTACAGGGAGCCTCCGGAATCCCGATTGAAACGGTTCGGTTTGAAGATAATCAGTTGACGATTGCAATGCCGCAGATGCAAATGTCGTACAAGGGAATATTCGCCGGCGAAACAATTGAAGGAAATTTTGAACAGGGCGGCATGACTTTGCCTCTGGTTTTGAACAAGTTCGAAAGTAAATTGCCCGGCAACACGTTGCTTCCTTCCACAGAAGAAGAATTGGCCGAACTTATCGCTTACGATAAAGGCGATTTCAAGTATAAAGTCGAAGATTATTTTGCCCGTCCGGAAGCTTCGTCTTTCCAGCTTTCCCCAGATGGAAAATACATGTCGTACAGAGAAAAAGACGAGAACAACAAACGCCATGTATTTGTCAAGGAGATTGCTACGGGTAAAACCCAACGAATCATCGAAGAAAAGGAAGAGCTTATCAGAGGTTACGGCTGGATAAACGATGAACGGCTGGTTTACGTCATGGACCGGGGCGGCAATGAAAATTACCATATTTACGCCACCAATATCGACGGCAGCAACACGCTCGACCTCACTCCTTTTGAAGACGTCAGAGCCGGTATCAGCAATATGCTGAAAGAACAAAAGGACTACATCATCATCACTATGAACAAAAACAACAAGCAAGTTTTTGAACCTTACAAATTGAATGTCGTTACCGGCGAAATGGTGCAGTTATTTGAAAATAAGGATATTGAAAATCCAATACAAGGCTACGATTTCGACAAAGACGGCGAATTGCGCGCTTACACGAAAGTAGTAAACGGAATTGAAATGGAATTGTATTACAAAGATTTATCGACCGGCGAATTTAAATTGGTAAAACGAATGAAATGGGACGATTCGTTTGGCATTATCGCTTTCAATTATTCTTCCGGCAATAAAGACGAAGCGTTTGTTGTGACAAATCTCGACAGCGACAAGGCGCGTATCGTACTCTATGACTTCAAAAAAGACAAAATCGTGAACGAGGTATTTTCCAATCCCGACTACGACGCCACAGGCATATCGCTTTCTCGCAAACGTAATTACGAAGTTGATTACTACGCTTATGAAGGCGAAAAAAATATAATTTTCCCCGTCAGCACGTTTTACAAGGATTTCCATAGCCGTGTAGAAAAGGAATTTAAAGGAAAAGAATACGCGATAGCCGATTTCGACGATGATGAAAATACGTTCCTGATAGTCGTTCAGAGCGATAAACTGTACGGCACATATTATCAATACGATGCAAAAACAAAGAAATTCACGCTTTTATACGACCTGATGCCCCAATTGAAAGAAGAAGACATGGCGGAAATGCGTCCGATAACGTTCAAAAGTCGCGACGGACTGACCATTCACGGATACATCACCTTACCGAAGGCTGCTTCGGAAGGCAAGAAAGTACCCTTGGTTGTCAATCCACACGGTGGACCGCAAGGCATTCGCGATTCCTGGGGATTTAATCCTGAAGCGCAACTCTTTGCCAGCCGCGGATATGCCACATTGCAAGTGAACTTCCGTATTTCGGGCGGTTACGGTAAAGAATTTTTGCGTGCCGGATTTAAACAAGTCGGACGTAAGGTTATGGACGATGTGGAAGACGGCGTAAAATATATCATCGAACAAGGCTGGGTCGATAAAGATAAAATCGCCATTTACGGCGCCAGCCACGGTGGCTATGCTACTCTTATGGGACTGATAAAAACCCCCGACCTGTATGCTTGCGGCGTAGATTATGTAGGCGTATCCAATATTTTCACCTTCTTTGAATCGTTCCCCGAATATTGGAAACCACTCAAGGAAATGGTGAAAGAGATATGGTACGACCTGGATAATCCGGAAGAAGCGGAAATAGCGAAAGAAGCGTCGCCGGTATATCAGATTGATAAAATCAAGAAGCCGCTGTTTGTGATTCAGGGAGCGAATGACCCGCGCGTCAACATCAACGAATCCGACCAGATTGTCTCCCGGTTGCGGGCCAAAGGCTTTTCTGTTCCCTACATGGTGAAATACAACGAAGGACACGGGTTTGGCCACGAAGAGAATACCCTCCAAATGTATAAATGCACGATGGGGTTTCTTGCGAAAAGTTTTTCGGGGAAACTGTAGATTATCTATGCTTCTTCCCTGTAGGCAATTGTTCCGGTTGCCTGATTGGTGGGCATGATTAATATTTCCGCTATTTGCACATGAGCCGGCGCAGAGGCAGCAAAATAGATTGCTTCGGCAATATCTCCAGCTGTTAACGGCTGTAACCCTTTGTACACTGCACCGGCTTTTGTTTTATCTCCCCGAAAACGGGTAATACTGAAATGCGTTTCGACCATGCCGGGTTTTATATGGGTGACGCGCAACGGTGTATCCACCAAATCGATCCGTAGTCCGTCGGATAAAGTCTTTACCGCCGATTTAGTCGCACAATAGACGCTTCCTCCCGGATAAGCCGCTTCTCCTGCGATAGAGCCAATGTTGATGATATGGCCTTTTCTCCGTTCAATCATTCCGGGGACAATTAATTGTGTCATAGTCAATAATCCTTTGATATTCGTGTCAATAACAATGTCGGATTCATCAGGATACGTTTCAAATTCTTTATCCATACCCAATACCAGTCCTGCATTATTGACGAGAATTTCAATCGCCTCCCATTCTTTTGGAAGCGTATTTATCGCATTTTTTGCCGCTTGCTTATCTCTGACGTCAAATAATAAAGGAAGAACTCCTATTCCGAATTTTTCGGTCAAACTGTTTTTAAGCGTTTCCAATAAATTCGGTTTTCGTCCGTTTAAGATGAGATTATAGCCTTCCGAAGCAAACTTGCAGGCGCATGCTTCGCCTATTCCACCGGTTGAACCTGTTATTAATACAATTTTGTTTTTCATTGTCTTATTATTTTAGATTTATTTCCAGCCAACTCATTACCTTGTCAGCACTTTTTTTACCTGATTACTTTTATCTAATCTCACCAGATATACGCCCGGATTCAAATCCGGAATTTCCGTTTGATTGGATACAATCGCGGTTTGATAATTTTTCCGGCCTGAAATATCATAAACGGAAACGGACGATTTCTCAAAACCCGATATGACCAACTTTCCCTGAATGAAAGCGGTTTTAAAGAGATTCGGTTCAAACATTTCCAGAGGCACATTATCGCAATGTTCGATAAAATTGAAGGCGGATGGCGAAGTATTTATGTTGTTAACGCCTATATTCAGATATTCAATGTTGCAATATTGGCCGTTTCCTCTTGCATTATTAAAAAAAATGCCGTACCGTTGAGCGCCGCTGATATGAATGTTTTCCATGATAAGATTTTGAATCGATTTACTGCTGCTGCCGATAAAAACAGCGTCATTTTTTGAATCATACAGATTGATATTCGAAATTTTAATGTTTTGAAGGTCATAATGAACAGAACTGTTAATATGAACAGCACCTTGCTGGTTTCCCCACAAGTCTCCGTTGACGCCTCTGCTCCCGCTTTTTGTACCGCCCTTGTAAACTGATATATCCCGAAATTCGCTATATCCTTCCGTAGCGAACGCTACGCCGTTGAAGTCGCAAGTCACACGAAACCCTGCTTCCATAGGGTCAATAATCACGATGTTATGCGCCGTATTCTGTTTTCCGCCGAAAAAACCCAATCCGGAGGCCCTCCAATTGTTTTCGGTCGTACAATACCGGAACGTGTTGTTTTCGCACGACCGTTCGCGTGACCAAGTGGCTATATCGTCATCGCCGTTGTTGCGAAAACTACAATATTCCACCGTCGAATTTTTACAACCGTACGAAAAATTGATGCCGTCGGCGTAATTATTGCGGAAACGGCAATCCGTCAGAGTCAGGTTATCCGCTCCGTCAATCCATGCGCCACATTCGAAATGTTCAGCCCAAACGTTCCGGATAACGGAATTAGAACCGAAACTGCCCATCAATCCTTTTCCCACCTGATTGTTGCTGTCGTTGTTGTAATACCTTTTATTATTTACCGTATTAAGAAACAGACCTTCTATTACGATGTTATTCTGATAAGTTTCAATACCCCGTCGATTGAAAGTATTTCTTTCATCGGAAGAAGCGGTAAAATAAATTTCGGTGTACCACATTCCTGCGCCAATCAGTTTGGTATTATCGCTGTTGATTGTTATTTTTGTATCCACTTCGTATTTACCGGCCGGAATATAAATTGTTTTTCCTGCATTTTTTGAAATAAAGAACGCTAATGTTCCTTCCGACAACAAATATTCAACTTTGTTTGCATCCGGAACAGACTCGAAAGTAACGGTCGGCGCTACGGGTTCCAATTCTACAAAATCAATCGTGTAAGGAACGTCGTTATTATCTGCTTTAACCAATTTGAATATTGCTCCGGCAGGGATTTTATTTTCCAGTTTTACATGCGTTTCATCAAACCGCATGCGAGGAAATTTAGTATTCGTGTCGGGGATATTATCCGGATACGAATTACTCATATCTTTCAAAAAATACTGCCAGCCCCAATAAGAATCGAGAATAATATCTTGTATATAAGTATCATCCGCATACAAAGTCAATGTTCCTTTTGTTCCTTTGCCATTCGCATTGTCGGGCAATGAAAAACGAATTGTCAAACCGTCGGCGGCTTCGTCACTGGTCCACCGGATATACGAATCTTTTGCGATCAATTGAATTGCCATTTGGTTAGACGCTTCACTTTGAAGCTCGGTTTGAATATAAGTCGCTTCAAGGATTGTTCCATTCGTTTCGCATTTTCCGGATTCCGCTTCGTATCGCAGATAAGGACGGGTGTAATATCCTCTTTCTTTTTCATCGTCGGGAAAAGAAACACTTTGAGCAAACGGTGCTAATGTAAAAAATAAAAGACTCAAAAACAAATTGACTTTTTTCATGATTTTTATGTAGTTAGTTTCAACAAAGATAACAAAAATTCAGGTGTTTTTACAATAAATCAATGAAAAAAACGATTTTTTTACCGTCTGAA
>JAIRLY010000056.1 GCA_031259075.1 Dysgonamonadaceae bacterium
CCGGGCAGAGGTCTGAAAATGTAATCTGCCGCAGCTACCCCGGAGGCTTTTGTGGAAAAGCCATAGCTTATTAGGGAATTTTTTATACGCGGCGTTACACTCTGCTAAAAATTCCCCATAAGCCAAAGGTTTTCCCCCTTTGGAATCTCCCTGAGCGGTCTTTCGACCGCAGTCGCCTGTGCGACTAATTAACGAGTAAATCACATCCTGCCGGTACCAGTTTATCGGCAGGTGAGATTTACTCTCAATTCAAATTACAAACAAAAATAAAGAATAAAAATATGGGATATGTAGTTCTCCATCTAGATAAATCGCCCGGTAATGAGTCTGCCATGACAGATCATATCGAGCGAAAAGTAATACACCCGAATGTGGATCCGAAGCGGATACATTTGAACAAAGAGTTGATACCTTTCCCCGATGGAGTAAACAACCGGACGGAAGCTATTGAGTACAGAATAAAAAATGCCGGATTAACACGACAGGTCGGCAAAAACCAAGTGCAGGTAATTCGCTTTATGCTTTCTGGCACTCTAGAGGATATGAAATGGATACAGGATGAAGGAAAATTGGATGAATGGTGCCGGGATAATATTGACTGGCTAAAAAAGACCTACGATGAAGAAAACGTAGTGGCGGCTACCTTGCATTTAGACGAACAGACTCCACACATCCATGCTTCCATTGTTCCGATAGTCCGGGGCGAACGCAGACAAAAGCCACAAAGGAAGAAGCCGGAGGATAATCAGGAGCAAAAACCGAAACGCCAATACAAAAAGAAGAACCCGAACCGTCCACGACTATGTTGCGATGATGTTATGGCAAAGCAAAAGTTGATAGAATATCAGGACAGTTATGCAGAAGCAATGGCAAAATACGGATTAGAACGAGGTGTAAAAGGCTCGGAAGCTCGCCATATTACCCTGACCGAGTTTTATCGCAACCAAGCAGTTGAATGCAAAAACTTGCAGGAGAATATCGGTTTACTCTTAGCCCAAGAAGAAGCCAAACAGCAAAGCATTCAAGAATTAAGGCGAAAAGAAGAGGAAGCCAAAGAGAAATCCCGATTGGCAGAACAACTCAAACAGAAGAAGGAATCGGAACTGAAAAAGACAGAGGAAAATCTCAGTCAGGTAAAAGGAGAGCTAAAAACGGAAGAACTTAAAAACAAGGTTGCTGATGTCGGCTCCAATATTATGGAAGGTATTGGTTCATTAGTTGGCACTTCCAAATTCAAACGACAACAAGAAGAGATTGAGAAGCTAAAGCACGAAAAGAATGAATTACAAGCAGATATTGAAGGTCTAACTGAAAAAATAAGCAAGGAACGAAGCGAACACCAACAAGAAACGAGGGTATTGAAAGCCGAAATTGTCAAAATCAACGATTGGCTACCCGATGTACCTACACTCATCAAATGGGGTGAATATTGCGAAAGGATAGGTTTTTCAAAGAATCAGGCGAGAGATATTATAGGCATGAAACCTCTCCGTTTCACGGGAGAACTGTATTCCAACGAGCACAGCAAAAGGTTCAAAGCCAATGATATGGAAATCCGACTTGAAAGAGGAACAGAATCGCAAGGTTCTTTCCGTTTACTAGTCGACAGAATAGGGCTTACTCAATGGTTCAAGCAGAAGTATCGGGAGTTTCAGGAAGCAATAGGCGTAAATGTCAAGCAGACACAAGAAAATGTTAAAAATAAAGGAATTAGAAGATGAGGCATCTGGCAAAATTAAATAATTGGCTATTTTTGTAAAGTCATGCTGTTTGTTTGTAACATTTCAGAATCCCTTGTATCTAAAGGACAAATTTTAAAATGGATGACAATGAAAAAAGCAATTTTTACCATAGCGGTATTTTTAATTTCTTTCTTGGCTTTTGCACAAGATTACTCTTTTTCAATAACAAAATCAGGAGAGGGGAAGCAAATTCTTATCTTCATACCCGGATTTGCCTGTTCGGGAGAAGTATGGGACGAAACTGTGGAGAATTTAAAAAACAACTATACCTGCTATGTCCTTACAATGGCAGGATTCTCAGGGATTGCCCCGGAAGATAACCCCTCTTTTGAACATTGGAAAAAACAAATAGCCGGATTTATCAAACAAGAGAAAATTGAAAAGCCAATTCTTATCGGACATAGTATGGGAGGCGGATTGGCTCTTGCTATTGTATCCGATTTCCCGGATTTGTGCAGCAAAATCGTGGTCGTTGATGCCCTGCCTTGTTTGATGGCTTTAACAAATCCGAATTTCCAATCCAACCCCGACAATGACTGTTCCGATGTGATTAATCGCATTACAAACATGAATGAAGAACAATTTGCTCAAATGCAAAAAATAAGCGTTGCGGCTCTGACTTCAGGCACATTGAAATTTGATGAAATCGTGGATTGGGGATTAAAATCTGACAGAAAAACGTACGCCAAAATATTTTGTGATTTTTCAAATACAGATTTAAGAGAACGAATAAAAAAGATAACCGCCTCTTCTTTAATTCTGTTGGAATCCCAGTTTAAAAACATTGAAACAGCTATAAATGAGCAGTATAAAAATATATCCACAGCTCAACTAAAATATGCAAATAAAGGACTGCATTTCATAATGTACGACGATAAAGAGTGGTTTATCAATCAAATAAAAGATTTTATAGAAGGACAATAAATGGAGTTTGAGACTATATATAAGACCTATTGGGGCAAAATATTCCGGTTATGCATGGGGTATGTAAATGACCATGATTTGGCTCAGGATATGGCTCAGGAAACATTTATTACAGTATGGGAGCAATTGTCTGCTTTCAGAAATGAAGCAAATATCAGTACTTGGATATATAGGATCGCAACCAACAACTGCCTTCGTCAATTAGAAAAGAAAAAACGAATAAATTCAACAGAATTATCTGCTAGTTTGCCAGAAGAAAACAAAACAGAAATTGAGCCTCAAATACAACTATTATACAAGTTTATTGGCGAACTACCGGAAATAGACCGTATTATCATTTCACTTGAATTGGAAGATGTTAAACAAGCAGAAATTGCTCAAATCGTTGGGTTATCAGAAAGTAATATTCGGGTAAAAATTCATCGTATCAAAGCGCAATTAGCTAGAAAATTTGAAGAATATGAGAACTAATATTGAATTGAAGGAATTGTGGCGCAAACAAACTGTCCCTGCCGTCAATCTGGCAGACTTGTTGATAAGAATAGAGAACTATAAAACATCAGGATTGAAGAAAATCATTCTATTGAATGCGTTATTAGTGCTTACTGTTTTCTTTGTGATTTTCATATGGATTTATTTTAATCCACAATTATTAAGTAGTAAAATCGGGATTATACTAACTATATTGCCGATGATAATTACTATTGTTTTTAATAAAAATACAATTCCGTTATATATAAAAACAGACAAAAGCCAATCAAATGTTGACTACTTAAACAATTTGTTGGAAATAAAAGAAAAAGAAAGCTATATACAAACCAAAATCATGAATTTATATTTTATTCTGCTGTCTACAGGAATAGGACTTTATATGTATGAATATACTTTAATGAGGTCTTTGATTTGGGGAATAGTTGCTTATGCCGCCGTACTATTGTGGATTGGTTTTAATTGGTTTGTATTGCGTCCAAAGATTATCAGAAGAAATGAACAAAAAATAATTGATTTGATACAGCAATTAGAAAAGGTAAAATCACAAATAGATGAATTTTAAAAGAGCCTCACGAGGATTATGGACGAAAAACAAAAACACCCAACCTTACATTCTTGGGTGTAAAATTGGGTGTTAATTTTGCAACTTG
>JAIRLY010000130.1 GCA_031259075.1 Dysgonamonadaceae bacterium
ACGGAGAAACCAGGGTCTATAATCCTTCCATGATTCTTTACTTTTTTAATGAAATATTAAGAGATAAGAAAGCGCCTCAAAATATCCTCGACGAAAACCTGAAAACCGATTATGGCCGCTTGCAACGTTTAGCTACAAACGATAAAAATAAGCAAACACTGATAGATATTATCAAAAAAGGGGGTATCGTTACCGATATTGTTCCAAAATTCTCTATCGACCGCCTGTACGATGATGAATATTTTGTTTCACTGCTTTTCTATATGGGTTTGTTGACAATTAAGGAACCTTATTTTTCCGAATTGTATTTGGAAATTCCAAACTATTCCATTCAAACCATTTATTGGGAATATCTCCGGTTATTGACTCAGGAATCTTCTAAGGATATAAGTGTGGAAGTGCGGCCTTTGAACGAAGCTATTATTGCTCTGGCAATGGAAGGCGATGTACACCGTTATATTGATTATGTTTCTCAAAATGCGTTTTCCAAATTGTCCGACAGAGATTTAAGAAACTTCGATGAAAAATACATTCAAATACTGCTTTTAGCCTATTTGTTTCAGAGCAAAATATACATTCCGATGAGCGAATACGAATCCGTACCGGGATTTGCCGATATTTTTCTACAACGAAACCCCGATTTACCACAAATCCGCTTCGAATGGATTTGGGAGATCAAATACCTCAAATCCGGCGAAGAATCGAAAGTGCCACAAAAAATGAAAGAAGCAAAAGAACAATTAAACAAATATCTTCAGGCTTTCCGCTTGGCCGGAAGACCCGGATTGCACGGTGCTGCAATTGTTTTTATTGGAAAAAATAAGTTTGAAATAAATTTAATCAAGGCATAATCCTCCCAAAAAGATTATATTCCTTTTACTTTTTTCAACAATTGATATTTAATTTAGTAATTGATTATCAATAATATAAAAAATAATAAAACATTTTTTATTTACTTTTTGTTTTTATTTGAAAAGTTGGATTTTAATTTATAATAACTTTGTAAGTTAAAAAATAAATTTTATTATAATTAAATCTTTTATTGTATGAAAAGAAAAAAATGTATTTTATTTATTTTCTCTTTCCTTCTGTTTTGTTCGGCAAGCTATGCCCAAAAAACGATAAAAGGACAGGTGACAGATCTAACAGGAGAATCAATTATTGGAGCTTCAGTTGTTGTGAGCGAGACAAGTCAGGGAACAGTTACCGACATCGACGGTTATTTTACATTAAATAATGTGGAAATAAACAGTTCCATTGAAATTTCGTACATTGGCTATCAAACGCAAAAAATTGTTTTCACCGGTCAGGAAACAATTCAAGTCGTTCTTATTGAAGACACTAAATTATTGGATGAAGTAGTAGTCATCGGTTACGGATCACAAACAAAAAAAGAATTGACCGGCGCTATTACCAGTCTGAAACCGGGCGATTTCAATCAGGGAGCCGTAGCCAATCCCATGGGACTGATACAGGGAAAAGTGGCTGGTTTAGTTGTCCTTAAAAACGGAGGAGACGATCCGGCTCAAAACTCTTACAAAATACAATTAAGAGGAATTGGAAGCATAAATGGCTCTACCGAACCTCTTTATGTAATTGACGGCGTTCCGGGCGGAAACATCAACTCCGTTTTGCCCGGCGATATCGAATCCATCGACGTCTTGAAAGATGGTTCCGCTGCCGCCATTTATGGTACGCGCGCCAACGCCGGAGTAATCATGGTGACAACAAAGAGAGGAAAAATGGGAGACGGAACTTCCGTTACTTCCGTTGAATACAACGGATCGGTCAATACAGGCATCATCGCCCAAAAACCCCGTATCCTTACCGCCGACGAATATCGAACCTATATGGTCGATAAAGGAATGGGCGTCGATTACGGCGCAAATACCGACTGGATTGACGCCATTACCCGCACACCGGTCAGCCACAGCCATTCACTATCTATGGCAGGAGGCGCTGAAAAGTTCAATTACCGCGCTTCTTTCAACTACCGGAAAGTAGAAGGAATTGCCTTGAAGTCGGATTATGAAGAATTGAACGGACGCTTTGCCGCAAACCAGAAAGCATTGAACGACAAACTGGACATCGCTTATGATTTTGCCTATACTTCCGGTAACAAAGCATGGGCAAATTACGACAATTTCTTGCAAGCCGTGCGCACCAATCCTACAATGCCCATTTATTCGGACGACGAGCAATTTGCCAAATACGGAGGCTATTTTGAATCGGACAACTTCTATTCCCGCAATCCGGTGGCAGACATTAAGATGACCGATAATGACCAAAAAGACAAAATATTACAAGGAAGCGTACGCGCCAACCTGAACTTATTCTCTTTCTTGAAACTCTCCACATTTTATTCCTTGCAGGAAAGTGGAATATGGAACGGCAAATATCAAGCCTCCACGTTGCGCGAAGTTTATGGGAAAGGCGGAGTTGCCTCTCAATCGCAGGAAAACAACCGTTCGCAAGTAATAGAAAATACGGTACAGTATATAAAGCAGTTCGGTAAAAGCGACTTGCAAATATTATTGGGGCAAGCCTACCAATATAACGTATATCAAAAATTCAATGTTTCCAATACGCAATTCAGTTTGGACAAATTATCCTACAACAATTTAGGAAATGGACAAGGATTGAAAAACATTGCCGATTTAGGCAATTCTGCTGCCAGTATGGGCAGTTCGCAATATTCCGACAAACTTTCATCCTTCTTTGCACGTGCGCTGTATAATTTCAATCAGAAATACTTCTTCAACGCCAGTGTTCGCATGGAAGGATCTTCCAAATTCGGTAAAAAAGCCGATCCCAACTTAGGGCAATGGGGTATATTTCCCGCTGTCAGCGCCAGTTGGATAATTGATAAGGAAGAATTTATGAAAAATATCACTTTCATCAACGACCTGAAACTCCGTGCCGGATACGGAGTGACCGGAAATATGCCCGGCGACAGCTATCTGTATGCCATGCGTCTGGGACAGGGCAGTTCGCAAATATTTACCGATGGAGAATGGATCATACCTTTCAATATCGTATCCAACCTGAACGAACGTATCCGCTGGGAGAAAAAACACGAATACAATGCCGGATTGGACTTTTCCATCCTCAACAGCCGGATCTACGGTACCATTGACGGATATTTCAGAAATACGACAGACCTGTTATACGAATACAATGTGCCAAGTCCACCCAATCCGGTGGCAAAAATGTGGGACAATTACGGGCAAATACATAATTACGGAATAGAACTGGCATTGAACGGAACCGTTGTTAAAACCGCCGATTTGACACTGGACTTGGGACTCGTGGCAGCCGTGAATAAAAACAAAGTAGTACGTATCTCTTCCGGATACTCCAAAGACGCTGAAAATCCAAGCTATATGAACACCGGGTACATCAGTTCCGGCGACGGCGAAACAGGCACTTATGTGATGCGCTTGGAAGAAGGCAATCCGATCGGCAACTTCTATGGCTGGAAATATTACGGCATTAACGCCGCAGGCGAATGGGTATTTGAAACACCGGCAGGAGGCTACACTACCTCCCCGCAGGAAAGCGACCGGATGATATTGGGAAACGCCCAGCCCGATTTGACCGGCGGATTCAATGCCAATCTGAAATACAAAGACTGGGATGCCGCACTTAACTTCAGAGGACAAATTGGCGGTTTGATATTCAATGAAACCCGTTACTTCTTTGAAAATACGCGAAACACCGAAAATGTCCTCCTCACGGCAGTAAAAGGAGAAGCCGCCTTGCTAACCGAATGGAAAACTTCAGGTGAAAGCAAAGCCTCCTTGCGCCGCTTTTCCGATTTCTATCTGGAAAATGCCAGCTATCTAAAATTGAGTGATCTAACTGTCGGATACACGCCCCGCTTGAGCGAAAATTTTTCCAGATACATTCATTCGGTACGGATTTATTTCACCGCACAAAACCTCTTTACATTAACCGGGTATAAAGGCGTTGATCCGGAAATATCACCGAGAGACGGCGACAGCCTGCAACCCGGGTTTGATACCCGCGCCTTCTATCCCAGACAACGTACATTCAATTTAGGTCTCACTTTAAAATTCTAAACAACCATGAAACGAAATAAAATAGCTGTCATATTTGCAATCACAAGCCTCCTTGCGGGCTTTCACACTGCTTGTACCGACTTGGAACCCGAAATTTATTCGGACATATTAGTAGATGAATATTATAAAACGCCGGAACAGTTTTCTTCCCTGCTGGCTGACGCCTATACCCAGCTGGCCGGAGAATATGGATACGTGTACAGGGAAGGTTACTGGAGTATGCAGGAATATACCTCCGATGAAGTAGTTGTGCCTACAAGAGGCACCGACTGGTTTGATAACGGCGTACCCATTGCCATGCACACGCATACATGGGAAGAAAATACCCGCGACGTCAATAACGGATGGAGTTTTGCATACGGCGGAGTTGGCAAGTGCAACAATATTTTAGACATGATTGTCAAGTTGAGAGGCAAAGACGAAAACCTTTATGACGAAGCGACAATCAAAGGAATAGCCGAAACAAAAACATTGCGCGCTTTTTATCACCTGCTTGCTATGGATTTGTATGGCAATGTAGCCATCAGCGCCAGCACGACTGAGCCGGTAAAACAAAGTTCCCGCAAAGAAGTTTTTGCGTGGATTGAAAAAGAAATACTGGACAATATCAACCGCTTAGACAAAACAGTTCGTTACGGTTCGGTGACCAAACCCGTGGCACATGCCATATTAGCCAAACTCTACCTGAATGCCGAAGTTTATAGCGGAACGCCGCGCTGGCAGGACGCCGCCAATCAATGCGACTCCATCATCAACGGAAACTATGCATACAGCTTGAATGAAGATTACTATACCACATTCAAGAAAGCGAATACCAATAACAGGGAAATTATCTTCCCCATTGTTTTCGACGCAGTAAAAGCCGAAGGAAACATGTTCCACCTGATGACCCTGCATTATGCGCAGCAGGATGTTTACGAATTCACTACCGGAACATGGAACGGCCCCTGTACCCCGGAATCATTTTATAATAAATATTCCCCCGACGACAAGCGTATAGCGCAATGGTTTACAGGTCCAATAGAAAAGGATGGAAAGGTTGTTACCTATAAACGGGAGCGGCCGGTTTTAGATGCAAACGGCAACGCGATCAAAACCGCCGACGGTAAAAAAGACAGTACCGTAACCGTAACTGAACCGGCAATTATTGTGCCGCAAGTAACGACAATTAACGATCCTACCGCAGACAATACTTTCGAAGGCGCACGCTTTGTGAAATTTGAAATAGAACCCGGTATAGGGCATCATGCCAACAGCGATTTCCCCATTTACCGCTATGCCGACATTTTGCTGATGAAAGCCGAAGCCCTGATGCGCATCAACGGCGGAACTGCCACGCAAATCGCGGTTGATCTCGCCAATGAAGTTCGCAAACGAACCGGATTAACATATTATACGACGGCTACGCTCACCTTGCCGGAATTATTAGACGAACGCGGGCGGGAACTGGCATGGGAAGGACATCGACGGCAAGACCAAATCCGTTTCGGAACATACACTTCCGGAAAATGGGAATTTATGCCCACCGGTGAAAGCCCGAACAGGACAGTCTTCCCTATTCCACAATGGGTATTAGACGCCAATCCGGGCGTTTACACGCAAAACACATGGAAATAAGGAAAAACTTTTTATTCAATCAATTTATATTTTTAATTATTAATAATTTATAAAAAATTATCATGAAAAAAATTCAAATTATTTTTTTAGCATTAATGGCTTTGCCATTGTCTTTTATTAGTTGTGGCGAAGACGATAAACCGGCGGGACCCGTTTCCGTCGTGGAAGACGGCTTTTATGTGATTGGCGAAGCCACGGCATTTACCGACCTGACGGAAACCGACGCAGCCAAAGCGTTAATGGCTACCGGTATAAATGAAGAGGGTCAAGTCGCCCGCGACGGCATGTATGAAAAATATGTTGCACTGGAAGGTGGGAAAACATTCTCTTTAGTACTCAAAGAAGGAACAAAAGAAACCCACTATGGCGCTACATTGGTACAGTCGGATATTCTAACGGGAGATGCCGAACCCGCCATTCAGGTTTACAAAGGCTCTTTGACGGAAAACGGCAGTCTGCAAGTACCCACAAGCGGACTGTATCACATTGTACTGGACTTGAACAAAGACGATCTACTGTCCGACAAGTTAATTCTGATTGCTCCCGTAACATGGGGCGTTCGCGGCGCAATGAACGGTTGGGGCTTCACGGAATTTCCCGCACCTGCCTTCAACAAAACGACCATGACTTATACCCTGACGGATGTAACGGTCGAAACGAGCGGCGCATTCAAATTTGCTTACGGCGGCGGCTGGAAAATTGAATTAAATTCCGGCGCTTCTACTTTGGTAAAAGCCAATACCAATTTGGGCGCTGACGACGCTTTAGGATTGAAACCCGGAGGTGACGACATAACCATTGACCGCGCCAAATATACTATCGAATTAACGTGGAAATTGGAAAAAGGCGCTATAGGCAACGGTTTCAGCTATAAAGTAACAAAAACCGAAGACTTGGCTGTACTTGATCCGGCTACTTTCATTTACAGTCTGATTGGCAGCGCCGTTTACAACGGAACAACTCAATCCAATTGGGATTATGATGCGGACTTTACTTATACAGGTAAAACAGAAAATACCTATACGTATGAAATTTCCAATATTAAATTGGGAACGGGCGTTTTCAAAATCCGTTTCAATCACGACTGGGGTAAAAGCTTTGGTTTCGTAGAAAAAACAGGCAATGTAATCACACTATCCACAAGTGGATCTGATATTGCGCACGAAACGGAAACGACCTATTCCAAAATAATATTCAGTTTTGACTGGGTAAACGATGCGGAAACAAATCCGACATTAACGTTGGTTCCGTAAATTAAAAAAGGGACTGTCTCGAAAGAGATTTATCATGGCGGGCTTGCCCCGCCATTCCCTAATATATTGTTAATCACCATTTTAAAATCATTGAAACAATGCAATTCCGTCTTTTTTTCTTCTTGTTTTTCTCCTGTATGTTCTTCGCTTGCGGTGATAACGATCCTGTCCCGTCCTCAACTGTTCCGGACTTACCTCTTTCGTATCGCGACGGCATTACCCGCCTCAGCGACGACTCTCTGGCTTTTGTCCTCTTTGCTCCGGGCAAAAAAAACGTCTATTTGGTTGGCGATTTCAACGACTGGCAAGTATTGGATGAATATAAAATGGAAAAAAACGGTGACCGCTTTCATATTAAAATAGGTAATTTAGTCGCCGGCAAAGAATACACATGCCAATATCTGGTAGACAACAACGTCCTCATAGCCGATCCATACGCCAACAAAATTTCCGATCCATGGAACGATAAAGACATTTCCCCCGCCATTTATCCCAACCTCATCAAATACCCAAGCGGAAAAACAAACGGAATCGCCATGACCGTTTCCTCACAAACAGACAATTACAATTGGAAAATTGACAATTATACAATAACCAATCCCCAAAACTTAATCATATATGAAATCCTGATACGCGACTTTACTGCACAACGCTCTATAAAAGGCGTACAGGAAAAACTCCCTTACTTGAAAGCGCTGGGAGTCAATGCTATCGAACTCATGCCTTTCAACGAATTTGAAGCCAACGACAGTTGGGGATACAATCCCTCGTTCTATTTCGCTCCCGATAAAGCTTATGGAACAAGCGCCGATTACAAGGCATTTATCGACGAATGTCACGCCAACGGGATGGCGGTCATCATGGATATGGTCTTGAATCACAGCTACGGACAAAGTCCGATGGTAAAGATGTATCAAACCGATGGGACAGTCACTACCGATAATCCATGGTACAATGTAACCTCCCCCAACACATCCTATTCTTGGGGATACGATTTCAATCACGAAAGCCCCTGCACCCAACAGTTTGTGGACAGCGTTTGCGCTTACTGGATAAAAGAATATAAAATAGACGGTTACCGTTTCGACTTTACCAAAGGATTCACCAACAAACCGGGCGACGGTCAGGCTTACGACGAATCCCGTATCAACATACTCAAACGAATGACGGATGAAATTCGTAAACGCAAGAAGGATGCTATTGTCATTTTTGAACACTTGGCCGACAACAGCGAAGAAAAAATTCTGGCAGAACACGGCATTTTTCTCTGGGGAAACCTGAATTACAACATGAACGAAGCAACGATGGGATACATACAAAACTCAGACCTTTCGTGGGCCTCCTATAAGCAAAGAGGCTGGCCAACCCCCAACTTGGTCGCCTACATGGAAAGCCATGACGAAGAACGGATCATGTTCAAAAATACCGCTTACGGAAAATCAGTAAATGGATATGACGTAAAAGAATTGGCAACAGCGCTAAAACGCACCGAAGCAGCTGCCGTCATTTTCCTCTCCATTCCCGGACCTAAGATGATTTGGCAATTCGGCGAACTTGGCTATGATTTCCCATTGGAAGGAAACGGCGCCGATCGCCTGTCTAAAAAACCCATTCGCTGGGATTATTATGATGAACCGAACCGGAAAGCCCTCTACGACGTATACGCACAAATGATTGCTTTACGTAAAAATAATCCGGTTTTCGCCACATCCGATTATACGATTGATTTGACTCATAATTTCAAATACATTGTCTTAAAATCGCCGGAGGAAACGGTTGTAGCAATGGCAAATTTCGATGTGATTCCGGTCACTAAAGACGTTCTTTTCGGTACAGCGGGAAACTGGAAAGAACATTTTACAAAAACAGAAATAACAACAATTTCCGATACGGAAGCTATTATACTAAATCCGGGCGAATATCGTTTATATTTTAAAGAATAAATTCAATTGAACAAGGCATAATTTTGACAGAAAGTATAAATTAAATATGAATTATGAATAAAAAAATTGCAGGAACTATTTTCCTATTACTTCTTTCGTACTCTCTGCTGAGTGCGCAATCATTAACTTCACCCAACGGGAATCTAAGTATGAACTTTGCCCTCCTTGCCGACGGTTCTCCTACTTATAGTCTTATCTACAAAGGGAAAGAAGTAATCAAACCCAGCAAATTAGGTCTGGAACTGATGCCCGAAGGCATTAAAAGAACTTTCGACGACTTTTCTCCGGCGGGAGGCGTACAAACGCTACAATTTGACCTCCGTACCAACTTGTTTGACGGATTCCAAATCGTAAATACCACGACTTCTTCTTTCGACGAAACATGGCAACCGATCTGGGGTGAAACGAAAGATATTCGTAATCAATACAACGAATTAGCTGTTATGTTACATCAAAAGTTGACCGATCGTCAAATCATCATCCGCTTCCGGCTTTTCGACGACGGATTGGGATTCCGTTACGAATTCCCGCAACAAAAAAAACTGACTTATTTAGTCATAAAAGAAGAACATACGCAGTTTGTCCTGACCGGCGACCATACTGCTCACTGGCTTCCGGGCGATTACGACACACAGGAATACGACTATACCACTTCACGGTTGTCGGAAATCAGAGGCTTAATGCCGGCAGCAATCACGCCTAACTCATCCCAAACGCCTTTCTCTCCTACCGGAGTACAAACAGCTCTGATGCTGAAAACAGACGACGGACTGTATATCAACCTGCACGAAGCCGCCTTAATCAATTATAGTTGCATGCACTTGAATCTGGATGACAAGCGTTTTGTGTTTGAATCTCATCTTACTCCGGATGCAGACGGAACTAAAGGTCATCTACAAACGCCTTGCCAAAGTCCATGGCGAACCATTATCGTTAGTGACGATGCCCGCGATATTTTGGCGTCCAATATCACCCTGAATTTGAACGAGCCGTGCAAAATTGAGGATACTTCGTGGATAAAACCCGTAAAATACATCGGCGTTTGGTGGGAAATGATTACCGGAGCGAAAGATTGGGCGTACACCAGCGATTTGCCCGGCGTACAATTGGGCATTACCGATTATACAAAGGTGAAGCCAAGCGGACGTCATGGCGCTACAACTGCTCATGTGAAAGAGTACATCGACTTTGCCGCGCAACACGGATTCGACGCCGTTTTGGTAGAAGGCTGGAATATCGGTTGGGAAGACTGGTTCGGAAACTCCAAAGATTATGTATTCGACTTCCTGACACCTTATCCCGATTTCGATTTGAAAGAGATTCACCGTTATGCGGAAAGCAAGGGAATAAAAATGATTATGCATCACGAAACTTCTTCGTCCGTCCGCAATTACGAACGCCATATCGACCGTGCCTATCAATTCATGAAAGACAATGGTTACGACGCCGTCAAAAGCGGTTACGTCGGCGATATGATTCCGCGCGGCGAACATCATTACAGCCAATGGCTGAACAATCATTACATGTACGCCATAGAAAAGGCTGCTGATTACCGGATTATGGTTAATGCACACGAAGCGGTGCGTCCAACGGGCATTTGCAGAACCTATCCGAACCTGATCGGCAATGAATCCGCCCGTGGTACGGAATATCAGGCGTTTGGCGGAAGCAAACCCAATCATGCCACCCTTTTGCCGTTCATGCGCTTAATCGGAGGTCCGATGGATTATACGCCGGGCATCTTCGAAATGGACATTGAAAAAATAAATCCGAATAATACGTCGCATGTCAATACTACGCTGGTAAATCAATTGGCCTTGTATGTCACTTTGTACAGTCCTTTGCAGATGGTAGCCGATTTGCCGGAAAATTACAACCGTTTCCCGGATGCTTTCCAATTCATCAAAGACGTGGCAATTGACTGGGACGACAGTAAATACTTGGAAGCCGAACCCGGAAAATACATTACCGTCGCCCGGAAAGCGAAAGGAAGTACAGAATGGTTTGTCGGAAATGTTTGCGGAGAAGACGGTTTCACCTCAAAAATTACGCTCGACTTTCTCGAACCGGGCAAAAAATATGTCGCCACGATTTATGCCGATGCTCCGAATGCGCATTACAAAACGAATCCGCAAGCTTATACCGTCCGAAAAATGGATGTGACCAATCGGTCGAAGTTAACATTAAAATCCGCTCCCGGAGGAGGATATGCTATCAGCATTGTTTTAAAATGAAAGAAATTACAATCAATGGAAAAGGTGTTTATGTGTTGGAATTGAAGTAATTGGCTGATTTTCAGGTATAATTAGCGCTCGATTTGTTTCCGGAATACAGATTAGTAAAATTCGGTGACAAATTTTATATTGAATTGACGACCGGTCAGTTTATCGGGAACAGCGTGTTTTGCTCCTTTTACGTCGGAAAACCATGAATATGAACTGACATTCCCAATATTGAACAAATTGAAAATATCTATTCCTACCCAAATATTTTTAAAATGATTCCAAAAAGAAGTATTCCGGTAATGGTCTTCTTCACCCCACAAACGATAAGTCATTCCAAAATCAATTCTTCGATAAGGCGGCGCGTGAAACCGGGGTTTGTATTCGTTTCCGGGAATACTAAACGGCAATCCTTGCGCCCAAATCGCTCGTAAATTTCCTTGCAACCGTTTATTCGTCTTCGGTAAATAATCTGAAAAATAAAGTGTAAAATTATACAGTTGGTCGGTGGGCATAGCTATTTTTTCTCCATTAATATATTGTTTGGCTTGCATCAATGAAAATCCTACCCACGAATCGGTTTCGGGAATAAATTGCCCGAATAATTTAGTGTCGATTCCCATTGCATATCCATGCGAAACATTTTCTCCATAATACCAAATACGAACATTATTCACACTATATGGAACCAAGTTATCTAAATTTTTGTAATACATTTCAGCCGTAAACTTAAAAGGCCTGCCGTCTTTCATTTTAAAATTATAATCTCCTCCTAAAACAAAATGGACGGAACGTTGCGATTTGATATTTTTATTCAAGTGAATATAATCGTTACCTTCTTCATCAGTCTTTATAATTCTAAATTCTTTATAAAAAGGCGATTGATAATAAATTCCGGTTGCAAAACGGAAAGTGTAATTCTGATTTTTGCTGGGTACAAATCCAAAAGAAACGCGCGGACTTAAAAGAAACTCCCGGTTGTAATTCCAATAACTCACTCTCATTCCTGCAGTTAAAGAAAATAATCCGGCATCGCTTCTAAATTTATAAGTATCCTGAACGTATCCGAAAAACCGATTGGATGAGATCTCATTTTTAGAAAATAAATTGCTGTAAACTTTCAAGATCTCTTCGTTATAAAGGAGCGAATATCCCATCGAATCTCTCAATTCCCATTCATTAATACGATCTTTGATATTTTCTTTTTGTATTCCCAACGACCAGCGAATCGTATTTCGATTTAAGTCTAAAGTACCGGTAACGGATGCATTAAATACGTGCGCATTCAGATAATCGCGGGCATGTTGATGAAACAACCCCGTACCGATATAATTGTCTTCTTCTTCCAATACATTACTGAGCCAGTATTCGCCGGTAATATCATACGTTTCTTCCTCGTGCGAATGGAATCCGGAAACTTGCAATGCAATGTCCGCATGTTCGGAAAGAAGATATTTTAAGGTAACAGCTCCGAATAAAATTCGAAAGCGGTCTTTTTCCATACCGTCATAATAAGCCTTAAATTTTCTGGGATTATCCGATGTTCCGTAAGAAGTTTCTCTATTTCCCGGTTTAAAATCGTAGATATTATCAGAATAATTACCTATAAAACTCAGATTCAATTTTGGCGTAAAAGCATAAGTCATATAGGTTTGCAAATCCAAAGCAGTTGGATTATAATCTCCTTTTGTATCCAATGTATTTAAAAGAGTTGTTCCTCTTTTATAGCGAAAGCCGGTTATCTGAGTAAATTTACCGGCAACGCTACCTAAGTAGATATTGCCGCCTAACATGCTTCCGGTAACTCCACCTTCCAGTTTGTCCGGATTTTTATAGGTTACATCCAAGACAGAAGACATCTTGTCGCCATATCGAGCATCAAATCCGCCCGAAGAAAATTGAACGGATTGAGTCATATCAGGATTAATAAAACTTAAGCCTTCTTGTTGTCCGCTACGAATCAGAAGCGGACGACAGACTTCAATCCCATTTACATATACAATATTTTCGTTGTAATTTCCTCCTCGAACCGAATACTGAGTACTTAACTCATTGGTAGAAGAAACACCTGTGCCGGCAGTCATAACAAAAGATTCGATGCTTCCGCCGGTAGCATCTACCGACAACCGCCCCTGACCTGTACTAATCTTTTCCATCGTGTTGGTTTGAATACGATTGGCAGTAATAACAGCTGTTTCCAATTCATACGATTGAGGACGCATTTGCACATTTAACACCCTGTTTTCTTGCGAATTTTCAATACTTATTTCTGTCCGGTTATATCCTAAACAGGTGAATACAATTGTGATAGAATCTTTTGGAACAATCGAAAGGGAATATTTCCCTTTTGCATTCGTCAATGTACCGTTCATTGTTCCTTTTACTTGTACGGTAACCAATTCAAGGGGAAGACTTTCCGGATCGGAAACCACACCCGATATTTTGATTCCTTGTGCATAAACGGAACAAACAAGCGACAATAGAACAACGCTAAAACGAAATTTCATAATTGTATGTTTCATACTCATGTATTAACGGGAATTGCGTCGTCATATTGTCAATACTTTACTTATTTCTTTTATCATTTATTCAAGATTATGAGAAAGATCAGGCTTTTTTCCGAATAAAACACGCTATAAATTACAAATCAGATTATGCCCCGTCATTTCCGCCGGTGGTTGCAGTTCTAAAATATGTAAAATACTTGGCGCTACATCTGCTAACTTCCCATTTTCCACTTTGCTGTTTTTATTTTCGGAAATATAAATGAAAGGGACCGGATTTAACGAATGAGCAGTGTTTGGAGTTCCATCGTCATTTAAAGCATAATCGGCATTTCCGTGATCGGCAATCACAATGATTTCATATCCATTCGCTTTAGCTGCTTCAATGGTGTCTTTCAAACAAGAATCGACCGCTATAACAGCTTTCTCAATGGCTTCATATATACCGGTGTGGCCAACCATATCGCCATTTGCATAATTGACAACAATAAATTCAAATCGCTGAGAGTGAATCGCTTTTACCAATTGATCTTTTACTTCATAGGCCGACATTTCGGGCTTCAAATCGTAAGTAGTTACTTTGGGAGAAGCTACTAAAATACGTTCTTCGCCTTTGTAAGGCGCTTCACGACCGCCATTGAAAAAGAAAGTTACATGGGCATATTTCTCCGTTTCCGCAATATGCAATTGATTCAGATTCAAACTTGAAAGAAATTCCCCTAAAGTCTTTTCTACATTTTCTTTATCGAATATTACATGAACATTTTTGAATGTAGGATCGTATGGAGTCATTGTATAATATCGGAGATCGGGAATTGTGTACATTGCCATTTCCGGCATGTCTTGCTGGCTAAGAACAATTGTTAATTCTTTTGCCCGGTCGTTCCGGTAATTAAAGAAAATGACCACATCTCCTGTTTCAATTACCGAAACAGGTTTACCGTTTTGTACGCAAACAATCGGTTTGATAAACTCGTCGGTTATCCCTTCTTGATAAGATTGTTCAACGGCGCATACCGGATGTTCGGTAGAAATTCCGATTCCGTTGACTAATAAATCATAGGCTTCTTTTATTCTTTCCCAGCGTTTATCCCGATCCATTGCATAGTATCGACCTACAATAGAAGCGATTTGCCCGGTTGTTTTAGCTAAATGTTCTTCCAGTTCTCGAATGAAGCCGGCGCCACTTTTGGGGTCTGTATCGCGGCCATCCATAAAACAGTGCACAAAAGTTTTATCTACACCATAAACTTTGCTAATCTCAGTGAGTTTAAAAAGATGTTCTAAAGAGCTATGCACTCCGCCATTAGATACTAAACCCATTAAATGAATTTGCTTATTGTTCTCTTTAGCATAAGAATAAGCCTGTTGGATAGCAGGGTTTTCAAAAATAGAATTATTACGGGTAGCAATATTAATTTTCACCAAGTCTTGATATACCACCCGTCCGGCGCCAATATTCAGATGACCGACTTCCGAATTTCCCATTTGTCCATCGGGTAAACCAACATTTTCGCCGGACGCTTGTAGCTGAGAATAAGGGTAATTTTCCAAGAGATAATCCCAATAAGGAGTTTTGGTACTGTATATTACGTCTCTTTTCGTGTGATCGCCGAAACCCCACCCATCTAAGATAACCAGTAATGCCTTCTTTTTTGCCATGATTTTGTTTGTTTAAATTTTATACAAAAGTACAAAAAATTCTTTTGTTAACTCCTAAAAAACAGGTTTTT
>JAIRLY010000282.1 GCA_031259075.1 Dysgonamonadaceae bacterium
TTTTGTTTTCATCTTCTCTTTAATTTTAAAAATAAATAATTATAAATACGAATTTTATTCATACAACAATGCAAAATGTGCAGGGATATCGCCTCCTTGCACTTGCCATTTCTTTTTTCCGTCTCTGTCGAAACAAAAAACACTGCCCGACAAAATGAAATTAAAAGCATCGGTGAGATAAATCTCTTTTGTCTCCGGATGTACCATAATGCCGTAAGGAAGAGTAATTTCTCTGTCCGTGCCGTCGGAGATAAAGTTACGGCAAACGATTTCTTTTTTCGCCACATCTACAATACCATAGGAAATACTATGGTCCATAGAATCATAACTCCAATCCGCACAATAGATATAGAGCGAATCGCCGTCTAAGCAGAAATTGGAAACCGGCAGTTCTACTTTGCCTCCGTAAGTATCGGTTTGAGTATCTATCCAATAAAGACGCGGTAGAGTACCTAAATAATCGCCGCGCGAAGTTACCCACAAGTTACCGTGATTATCGGCGCGAAGATGATGCAGGTTTATGGCAACTTCGATCCGTTTGATTTCCGTAAACGTTTCCATATCAATTACCGAAACGGTATTCTCGTAATTCGGATACATGTAGCCTCCCGAATTGGCAACGTAGATTTTATTATCGACAATTTCCAATTCATCCGGTTGAAAACCGACCAGGCAGCGTCCGACAATCTCAAAAGTAGCGGTATCAATTTTAGCAACGTATCCCCGCTGTTCGTAATCGGGATTAAGTTCTACCGGTCCGGCATACGATGTGACGTAAGCATAGCGATCGTGAAAACGAATGTAGCGGCAATTTGGAATGTCAATTTGCCCCAGCCGTTTGACCGTGTTTTTATCCATGACTTCCACTTTGTTGGAGCAATTGATAACGGCGTAAAGCTTACCGCCATAAATCTTCAGGTCATTGCCTACATCACCCAATTCCCTCGGAACGGTAGGATTGGCCACCGCATAGATATTACGGTGATATTGTCCGGTCGCAAAATCAAAATAATCCAAAGTGGATTTGTTGCTATTCATATTGCCTTCGTTTAAAAGGTAAAAACCTTTTATTATTTTTTCCGGTGCGGCAGAATCCGGAGGAGTAGCAGGAACTTCCGGCACAATAGAATCCGGAGGAGTAACAGTCGTTACTTCCGGTTCGAAAATTTCGGCTTCTTCCCGACAAGACGTAAACAAACAACTCAATACAATCAGGATGTAAATTGTTTTTTTCATGAATATTTCCATTTGATTTATTAAATTTTTCTTCATATTTCCATTTTAAGTATTAATTTATAGTTTCGTCCCGGCATGGGATAACATACCACGACTTCGTATTGTTGGTCGAGGATATTGTTTGCCTCTACCGAGAGTTTGAATTTCATTTTCCGGTAATTAAATGTCTTTCCAATCGTCAAATCGCTTGTGTACCAAGGACGTTCGTAATTTTCACGAATATTTGCAGAATTGTGATAACGTTCGCCCACATAAATAAAACTGTAATTCAAGCCGTAGGATTTCCATTTCACATTCAGGATGGCCGACCCGCTGTGCCAAGGGATGTAAGCAATTTGCTTTCCCCAACTTATGATATTTTTTCCTTTTATAGAGTTGCGGGAAAAATCCTGTGCTTTTTGGAAAGTATAATTCACTTGTAAAGATGCAATGCATGGCGTCTTTGTGTTTGCGCCTATCGACGTTTCTACTTGCGCCGAAACGTCGATACCCCGTATTTCCACACGCCCGAGATTCATCATCATCCAGCGGTATTGTCCTTCTCCTTTGGGAATAGCGACAATTTTGTCCGTTATTTCATTATAATAAGCATCGGCACGGAAATTCAGATGCGTAATCATTTTCCGGTTGAAATCTTTATTGTATTGAAAACCGAGATTGTATTGTGCGGCATATTCGGGACGAAGCGTAATATTCCCTAATTCCGTATAATACAAATCGTTGAATGTCGGCATCCGGAAAATCCGTTTATAGAATGCCCGCAGGCGTAGAGGCGAATAATTATTTGCTTTCACAAACGGAGTGTACGAAAGAAAAACAGCAGGAGTATATTCTTGTTTATTTTCTATTTTTTTGTGATCTTTTATTCTTGTAACCTGGTCGAAAACGAATGTACTCAAGAAGCTGGCTTGCGCTTTCAGACGTTTCCATTCAAAAGCCGTAGCCAAAGCCGCTAATGCAGTATGTCGCCGTGGATAGACAAAATTTGTTAAATTGGCGTCCAACGTGTTCCATTGATAATCGGTGGAAAGATTAATATCCCAATTCGGAAGAATGGCATACTTGTTGGCTATTGAAGCATAAATTTCCTGCTGAAGAAATGTATTATTGATATTGAGAGACTTAAGCACCAAATGATATTCCGGAAAAGGGGATGAAATGGAATCAAAATCAATATAATGCAATTTGTCGTTTGCGTATTTTACATTCAGTTGCAATTCGTATTTCGGAAACAGTTTTTTCTGAAAAGAAAACTGCGTGAAAAAATTCATATCGTTTTGCCATTGAGAATTTTTTTCTCCATTATTAACGATAGCGCCCGGTATTCCTTTGTCCGAATTGTAAAAATAAACTTTGACATTCCATTTGCCTTGTTCGATAAACCCGTTGATTCCACTTTCCAAACGTAAGGAATGTATCCCTCCATTTCGACGAATGCCGGTCGTATCATACGCTACAATTCCATTGTGATACACTTTGCGGGAGCGAAACTTATATTTACCGGAGGAGCAGATGTACTCGGTGCCGAAAGAAAAACTAAGATTATCGCTTAATTTCCGTTCCCACAGCAAGGAAGGATTTACAAGGTCGAAAGAGCCTGTACGAAAAGATGTTTTGAGATTATTCTTTTTTCCGGCGGTAAAATGGGGACGTCGGGTACGCAGGTAAATGCTTCCCGCCGAACCGAAATCTTTGGCCGGTTGGAAAATTTCGCTTTTCTGTCCGTTGTAAAGCGATATTTCTTCGATATTGTCCAGAGAAAACTTTCCCAGATCCACTTGTCCGTTTTGGGCGTTACCCAATTGAATACCATCATAGAATACACCCATGTGATGCGTTCCCATACTGCGGATATCCACTGTTTTCAGTCCGCCGATGCCGCCGTAATCTTTCATTTGCACACCGGAAAAATAACGGATGGCGTCTGCTACGGAAAAACTGCTGAGCGCTTCCAATTTTTCGCCTGAAAGCCTTTGGGAAGGGATAACTTCGCGGTAACGATCGCCGATTACCATCACCTCACTCAACTGTTGAATACTGTCTAATTCACTTTGTGCAAGTGAAATAAGAGGAAATAAAAACAATGTGCCTGCGCAACATATCCTGATTAAAAACATAAAAGCTGTCTTAATTTGACAATTAAACAACTTTCGAGCGAAAATTAAATAAATTTGGGATAAACTTTGCAGCGGGTTTTAAAAACTCTGCCTGCCTTGTTTTGTCTCAAGCTTTATTCCTCGAAAGCTTTGAACAATTTTCTCTTACTTCTTCTCGCTCTTCTTTTAAGAAAAAGAAAACAAGTAAAAGTATTTTTATTTTGGCAGGTCTTCTGACTGATTCCTTTTCTACACAACCTTCCCGGAAAAATCCAGTGGTGTAAGTTTTGTGTAGAAATTAATGGAAAACACAGCAGCGGGTCTGTTCAGGACTTTCACCTGATTCCCTTTTCACCTCTTTTCCAAAGAACAAGGAAAAGAGACACCAAAACTTCGGCAAAGGTATGAAAATTTATTTAGAAATACAATTTTTTTTCGGCAGTAATATAAAAACAAAAGAAAAAAGACAAGATGTTTGTGTCTATCTTCTCTTGTCTTTTTTACATCCGTCGTATTTTAGTTATTCCGAAACGCAACGGACCGAAAAGCCGTTAGCGCGATTGGCCGTATTCGCTGCAATAACGCTCCCGCTTGTAAAGTAGAGGCTATACGAGGCAGTACCTGTAACAGCGCTACTCCAATAGGTGCCGAGGGAACCGACATTGAGTTGTGCACCGCCAATACGGTTACGGTACCCTGCGGCGGGCAAGAAAAGAGTAGTAGGTTTGTTCGTGCCACCGGGCTTAATCTGGTAGCCGGAAGTGCCGTTTGCGCCGCCTTCTTGCCAAATCCAAGTATTATTTGATGCAATTTGGGCCCATTCAGCCTGAGTAGGAACGCGCCAAGTACCGCCTAATTCGGACCGACAGGGATCCAAATCGGTAATACCATTCACAGGCTCACCCCAAGTCCAATCATTGGCAGGAGCAATAGCAGAATTGGTAGCCGTTTCAGGATATTGAC
>JAIRLY010000288.1 GCA_031259075.1 Dysgonamonadaceae bacterium
ACATGACGCAAATGTACTGTTTTTTTTGACTGCGTCACCCAAACAGGTGACGCAAAATTTATAATATATTGATCTATAGATTAGTATAAAATACGTGTCGGAAAAGTGTCGAAGTCAGGAAAAAGAATATCCGGGTATCATTAAGAAAGCGCTCACAGAGTTTCATTCGTTCTATCAAAAACGGAGCATTCTGCATCGGGAACTGAAAGCCACCGGCGAATTAAACGATGAAAAATCCATCGCCGAACGCAAACAAAAACTGACCGTTATTGACGCCCTGTCGCGCCGGATGGATATCCTCTGTGGTATTTTCGAGCAGTACAAAGAAGATGGTTCGTTACCGGAAGCTTCCTTTTTTGATGAACCATTCGATCCGGAGAAAGAAGCGACAACCGGCCAGCCCGTTCCCGGATACACCGAATTCGTTTTGCCAGATGATTTGGAGGAATTGAAAAAACTCAAAGAGAACCTGCGCATCAAGATTTCTAAGGCAGAAAACAGGCTGGAATATCAGTCGGAAAAGAAAGAAGAAAAAGCAAATCTGATGCCGGAAGGACCTAAACGCGCCGAAATTCTTAAACGAATTGAGGAAATGAAAAAGCAAAAGGAAGCGGTGGAATATAAGATTGTGGAATTGAAATGACTCTGATTCCGTTCGCGCCTATGCCCAAAGAACTGCCGGTATCCGGTCGGCAGGAAGAGAGCAAGAAACATCCGGAGAGCTTAAACGCCGCTCCCAATTCCTGCTCTTTTTCTGCCGATCGAACAGGTGTAATGACCAAACACACATCACACAGGGCGAGGACAAACATTATTGGAGTTATGGCAATTTCAACATGATGCGCCTGATTTTCTGGATAATGGAACAAACCGGCCCGGCAGAAATCATTCTGAGTACCTATTCCATAAGCCCAAAAACATTACAAGGCGTGATTAACCGGCGAGAAAAAGGAATAATTAAAGATATCCGGTTTATCGTTGATAACAGGGTACGCTCATTATCCCCAAAGCCGTTTGATTTGCTGGTTGCTAACTTTGATTACCGGTGTATTTCCATTCACGCCAAAGTAGCCTGTATATGGAATGAGGCATGGAAAATTTCTGTTGTCAGTTCACAGAATGCGACTGACAATCCAAAAATGGAACGAGGAACAATACATACCTCTCCGGCAGTATTTGAATTTGATAAACAAATTTTGGACGATGCATTTAAATCCGGAACAACTTAACCAGATAACGGAAATGGCGTATCGCTGTTTTGCTCCATTCCTGATTGCTATCAATCTGGAGTTGGATGAAATAGAATTTGTTCAGCAAATTCACATTGAAGGCAGCAACATCCGAAAAGCCTATTATACCGGATTCATCCGGCAACAAACCGAACTCAGGGAGGCGCTTATCAAAGCAGCTCACAACGGAAGCAATCCGGAACAAGAACAGCTGCTTAAAATGATGGAACAATTAAAGGGATTCATATAATGTCTAACAGGAACGAAAAGCCGGCACAGTTCGACCCGAAATTACCCATCACACAACAGCGTTATGAGGTGATTCTGGCACATATCCTTGACCCGGACAATTCACCGCTTCCAGAGGAGTACCGGGAAAAATTCAATCGTATTAAGTCGGCTGCCGTCATGCTGGACGATTATCATCCGGCGAATGTTATTCCGCGTTTAGTAGCTAAATACGATATCACAAAGAACACCGCCAGGGAGGATATTAAGCTGGCACAGGAACTGTTTAAATCCAAACACAGTTTCGATTATGACTTCTGGCAACAATGGCAAATTAAAGACTTGGTCGATACAATTCGTACCTGTAAACTGAAAGGTAAGGAAAAGGAACGAATCGCCGCGCAGAAAGTTCTGAAAGAAATAATCGGGCCGAAGCCGGAATCGTCCGAAGATCCGAAGCGGATGGAAAAAAATGTATTCTACATCCAATTGAATAACAATCAAACAACGGTCAATGTACCCATGGATAAACTCAAAGGACTGACACAGGAAGAAATCCGGACGATCGTTGCCTCGCTGACCGCTCCGGAGGTAGAAGATGCTCAAATTGTTGATATTTTAAATACTTAAAAATATGATCAAGAAAATTTTCACTTTCTTAAAAATTACAGTGCCATGCGAAAACGGCGGACACAGATTCAAGCGAAGAAATTTACTCGGTTGGATTATTCTAATCCTTTGTGCTATTATAATTGGTTTATATGAGTTTTGTATCAACGTTTACAAAAACATCAAAGATACAATATAAATCATGGAACAATACTGGGAAGAAAACGTTTCGCTCAATTCTTTTCAGATGTCCGCCATGTTATTCAAGGCGAAACTGAAATACCTGATTGCCGGCCGTGCTACCGGCAAATCCTATATCAATGGCGCCGAAGTCGATGAAAATATCCGTCTCATGCCGCGCGGAATTACCACCATTACACAGGATACATTAGG
Organism: Dysgonamonadaceae bacterium; assembly: GCA_031259075.1. Classification (GTDB taxonomy): domain Bacteria; phylum Bacteroidota; class Bacteroidia; order Bacteroidales; family Azobacteroidaceae; genus Azobacteroides. The sequence goes on from JAIRLY010000288.1 coordinate 2,460, forward strand.
ACAGGCGCTAACCAAAACACTGCCTTCCACGTTTAAATTTCTTGAAATGCTGGGTTACAAGCGCTATGACCACAAAATGAAAACCGGCGATTATGTGGTCTGTCAGAAGCCGCCGGCACACTTCTACGAACCTTACGAAAGACTGATGAGTTACGAACATGTCATTACTTTTTCCAACGGGCACGCGCTCTATCTGCTTTCCCAAGTAGCAGGCGCCCGCGGGCCTAATGCCAGTCGTGTTCGGAAGAAAAATCTCAAAAAATAAGGGAGAGGATTTTTAACATATTTTAAATACTAAAATAAAGTGAATGCCGTTTAGTAAGAAACAGTAAAAATCAATGGCAATATT
>JAIRLY010000296.1 GCA_031259075.1 Dysgonamonadaceae bacterium
GTTATGAAAAGCGCGACTGCAGTAAACGGTCAGGCCGACGGTACGAGCAAAGGTCTTGCTGCGGGCGGCTTCGACGCCTTGCTCATGGGCTACATGTACGGTAACACAGTGAACGGTTACGGCACGACCATGCACTTCTGGTCGAGTAGCTCCATCAATAGTTCCGACGCATGGTACCGGTTCTTGGCCTACGGCGTCACCGGAGTGCAGCGCGAAGAAGGCTCCAAGTACTGCATGCGTAGTGTGCGTTGCAAGAAAAATGACAATTAGACAATTTGTCCTACAATCAAGCCATTTGACATTAAAAATGCTCAAATGGCTTGATCTACGGGACAGACGGCCTTTAAGAACTAAGAGTTAAGAATGGAAAATAGAGAACAGAGAAAAGGAAGGCCGTAGGCCTTCAAGATAAATAACCCCCAATGAAGCGAAGCGATTGGGGGCACACGGAATGTTGGCGGCGCTTTCAACCCCGAAGCGGGTTGAACGATTAAAAGGAGTTGACAGGAAAACGAAAAGTTCAACCCCTGAAACGGGGTTGGGGGAGAGGTATATGTTACTTTCATCCCCCAATCGCTTCGCTTCATTGGGGGTTATTCATATTGAAAGCCTCCGGCTTTCCTTTTTTTGTCTTTTATCCAAGCTAATTCTTTTGTTCTTTACTTTTTCCGACGACATTCTCGCAAGTCTTCCGTTTTGGAGAATAGGGGACGTCCTGAAAGGACGCAATTTTCATAACCGCAGGTCAACGACCTGCGGAACGAAAGGACTCCGCGAAACCGCTGTCTGAAAGACAGGACATAGTGGTGTGTTCGGAAGACCGAAGGCTTTCCTTTCTCTATTTTCCATTCTTAACTCTTAACTCTTAACTCTTAACTCTTAGTTCTTAATGCCAATGACTATCGTAATCCTGTAATCGCTGAAGCTATGAGAATGTTTGGTTATGTAAACCGTTTCAATCGAGGAATAAACATGGTACAGGAAATACTCGAAGAAAATAAAAACGGTCAAGCGATTTTCGACTTCAAAGATATTTCTACATTCAAGGTTACAGTTATGAATGTCGATCCTGTATCGGAGAATGAATCAGAAAATGGTGCAGATGGTGCTGAAAAATTGTCCGTTCGAGAGAAAGAAATTTTAGCATTGAAAAAGATAATTATATTTCAAGAAGTTCTATCGCCACTCAATAATATGTAGATTCAACAAGTGAATACAACTTATTATTGCGAATTAAGGAAGAAAATTTCTTTAGGAGAATAAAAAATAAATTTACCTCAAATCTTTGTTAAAATGGCTTTTTGTATTAATTTTGCACAATTAATCAATGTACATGTTTTTATGGCTATAGCAGTGGCAAAAACAAGAGATAAGTTGATAGAAGTAGCTCGTTTGCTTTTTGCAAGGATTGGAGTAGAGAATACGACTATGAACGATATTGCAGTTGCGTCCAAGAAAGGACGTCGTACTCTTTATACCTATTTTAAAAGTAAAACGGATATTTATCATGCTGTAATCGAATCGGAATTGAATATCATTTACAATTCGTTGGAATCGGTAGCAAATAAAAATATACCTGCCGACGAAAAATTACTTGAGTTTATAGATATCCGTTTGGAATCGATTAAAGATGCTGTTTTACGAAACGGCACATTGAAAGCCTATTTTTTCCGCGATATATGGCGGGTTGAAAAAGTAAGAAAAGGTTTTGATTCTCGTGAAATTATGTACATTCAATCCATCTTGAATGAAGGAGTAGAAAACAACATCTTCGAAATAGAAGATACATCTTCTATGGCCGTAATTCTTCATTATGCTTTCAAAGGGTTGGAAGTTCCTTATATTAGGGGAATTATGCGTGGATTTACTTCTTCCGATAAGGAGAACACGGATAATATAATCAATCTGCTATTCAACGGAATAAAGAAAAAAATTTAATTTATTAATTTATAATAAACAATGAAATTATTGGAAGGAAAAGTTGCAGTGATTACGGGTGCAGCTCGCGGCATCGGTAAGTCAATTGCTATTCGTTTTGCGCAAGAAGGTTGTAATATAGCATTCACCGATTTGGCTATCGACGATAATGCAAATGCTACTGCAAAGGAGATTGAGATTTTGGGAGTAAAAGTAAAAGGATATGCCTCCAATGCAGCTAATTATGAAGAGACTCACAATGTAGTCGCAGAAATAGTAAAAGATTTCGGGCAGGTTGATATTCTGGTGAATAATGCAGGAATTACGCGCGATGGTTTGATGATGCGCATGAACGAACAACAATGGGATTTAGTAATGAATGTAAATTTGAAATCCGCTTTCAATTTCATTCATGCCCTGACGCCTGTGATGATGAAACAAAAATCGGGCAGTATTATTAATATGAGTTCCGTAGTAGGTGTTCATGGAAATGCCGGGCAAGCGAATTATTCAGCATCTAAAGCCGGAATGATTAGCTTGGCGAAGTCAATCGCAAGAGAGTTGGGTTCGCGCGGGATTCGTGCAAATGCCATTGCTCCGGGATTTATTGCTACCGAAATGACTCATCAGCTTTCGGAAGAGGTACGTGCCGAATGGGAAAAACAAATTCCTTTACGTAGAGCGGGAACTCCCGAAGATGTCGCCAATGCTGCTTTATTCCTTGCTTCCGGGCTTTCATCTTATATTACGGGACAGGTAATTCAAATCGATGGAGGAATGAATACATAAAAAAAATTAAAAATATAACAGATAATATTTCGTTTACGAAAGAGGTGCAACCGTTTTTTTATTTATTAGATATATCAAGTATAAATCCACCTAATTGTACTTTTATTTTTAAAAATAAAATATTACCTTTGTCGCCGTAATAGGGATAGACCACATTAGTCTTCTTTTGTTTTTTATGAAATTAAATGCATTGACTGCGATTTCTCCCGTTGATGGCAGGTATCGCGATAAGACAGTATCACTTTCGGCTTATTTTTCTGAATATGCACTGATTAGATATAGAGTCCTTGTTGAAATTGAATATTTTATTTCTTTATGTGAAATTCCGCTTCCTCAGTTGAAGAATATCAATTTACCGGCTGTATCCGAATCTTTACGAAACGTATATCGTTTTTTTTCTTTAGAAGAGGCTGAAACTGTTAAAAACATAGAAAAAATAACAAACCACGATGTAAAAACGGTTGAATATTTTATAAAAGAAAAATTCGACGATTTGCATTTGGAAGATTATAAGGAATTTATTCATTTCGGATTAACATCTCAGGATATTAACAATACGGCTATTCCGTTGTCAATTAAAAATGTATTGCTCGACGAATATTATCCTTTATTAAATAAATTGCTGGAAATATTAAGAGAATATTCGGAGGAATGGAAAGATGTAGCAATGCTGGCAAAAACACATGGACAACCGGCTTCTCCTACTCGTTTGGGAAAAGAAATCCGGGTTTTTGTCAGTCGATTGGAACAACAAATTTTATTACTGAAAGCCATTCCTGTTTCAGCTAAATTCGGGGGGGCAACAGGTAATTATAATGCGCATGTTGTTGCTTATCCTGAAATTGATTGGAAGAAGTTTGGCAATGTATTTGTTCGTGAAAAATTGGGATTAGTCCGCGAAGAATACACGACACAAATATCTAATTACGATAATTTGGCGGCTTTATTGGACGCTTTAAAACGAATTAATACTATATTGTTGGATTTATCGAAAGATTTCTGGCAATATATTTCGACGGAATATTTTAAGCAAAAAATACGAGCAGATGAAATCGGATCTTCCGCGATGCCGCATAAAGTAAATCCGATTGATTTTGAAAATGCGGAAGGAAATTTGGGAATAGCGAATGCTCTTTTGGAACATTTAGCGGCTAAATTACCTGTTTCGCGATTGCAACGCGATCTTACGGATTCCACCGTTTTGAGAAATCTTGGCACGCCTTTTGCTCATATTTTTATCTCACTTCAAAGTTTGCAAAAAGGTTTAAATAAACTATTATTGAACAGAGATGTTATATATAAAGATTTGGAGAACGCTTGGGCTGTAGTAGCTGAAGGCATTCAAACGATTTTGAGGCGAGAAAGTTATCCTGAACCTTATGAAACATTGAAGGGTTTAACGCGTACAAATGAACAAATTACAGGGGAAATCATTAAAGAATTTATAAATTCTCTTGAGATTAATGAAAGCGTAAAAAATGAATTGAGGACGATTACACCTCATAATTATATCGGAATATAAAAAAAAATAATTAACATTATAAATTTAAAAGACAAATATTTAATTCATCCAAACAATGACTACAGAAGACTGGAAGCCCCGTTATAATGATGGGCAAAACGAAGATAGTCAAAATCGTGAGAGAAGACTATACAATTTTAACCGTTCTAATTACGGAAACAACCAAGGAGGAAGCTACGGAAGACAGAACAATCGAAGTAGTTACAATCGCCAAAGTGTGGGAAATCATGACCGTCGCGACGACGGAAGTTACAATCGTCCAAGACCACAATACAATCGGGAGGGAGGTTATAATAACCGTTCTAATGGAAACTATGATCGTCCTCGTTCGTATGATAACTTATCGGAAAACGATGTTGTGAAAAAAAGACGGCCAAGAGTAGGGGAAATAACTGTTTCTCCGGGAAACTCGAATTATAACGATCGTCGTTATCAGCCGAGATCACAAAACAATGGCAACTATCAACCGCGATCGCAAGGAGGAGGTTATCGTAACAACCAACGGAACGACAGTCGAAACGACAATTACAATCCTAATTCAAAGTACAGTGTTCAAAAACAATTGAAGTATCGTGAAGAAAATTTCGACCCGAACGAATTGATCCGATTGAACAAATATTTAGCCAATGCAGGCGTTTGTTCCCGAAGGGAAGCCGACGATTTCATTCAAGCCGGTTTGGTAAAAGTAAATGATGTGGTAGTTACTGAATTAGGAACTAAAGTAAAACGGGCCGATACGGTTATGTTTCATGATCAACCTGTCAAATTGGAACACAAAATTTACCTTTTATTAAATAAGCCTAAAAACTGTGTTACAACAGCTGATGATCCGCAGGAGAGGCTTACTGTTATGGATCTGGTGAAAAGCGCTTGTCAAGAACGTATTTTTCCGGTTGGAAGATTGGATAGAAACACAACAGGCGTTTTATTGTTAACAAATGACGGCGATTTATCTTCAAAATTAACCCATCCTAAATTCTTGAAAAAGAAAATTTATCATGTATGGTTAGATAAAGATGTAAGTATCGCCGATATGCAGAAATTAGCTGAAGGTATTGATTTGGAAGACGGTGAAACTCATGCCGACGCCATCAGTTATGTAACGGAAGATGCAAAAGATCAGGTGGGTATTGAAATTCATTCGGGACGTAATCGCATTGTTCGTCGTATGTTTGAACGTCTGGGTTATCATGTTATTAAATTAGACCGCGTTTATTTTGCCGGATTAACTAAAAAGAATCTGAAAAGAGGAAATTGGCGCTTTTTAACTGAAAAAGAAGTTTCGATGCTTCGAATGGGAGCTTTTGAGTAATGAAAGAAATGAAGGAAATGGAAATAATAGTTTGTTTTTCATTTCCTTCATCATTTTTATTTCTTTCATCATTTTTATTATTATCATCATGGAGACTGTTAAAAGAACAAAAATAATTGATTTACTGAATAAAACCATCGGATTCAACAAAAAAGTATGCGTAAAAGGCTGGGTGCGAACCCGTCGAGGAAATAAACATGTCGCTTTTATTGCACTGAACGATGGTTCAACAATTCATAGTATCCAAATAGTAGTAGATATTACCCATTTTGGCGAAGATTTTTTGAAGCCGATCACGACCGGCGCTTGCATTTGCGTAAACGGTTTACTGGTAGAATCGCAAGGAAAAGGACAAACGGCTGAAATTCAGGCTGAAGAAATAGAAATCTATGGAACGGCAGACCCTGCTGTTTATCCTTTGCAAAAAAAAGGGCATTCGTTGGAATTTTTGAGAGAAATTGCTTATCTACGTCCACGTACCAATACGTTCGGGGCTATTTTCCGCATTCGTCATCATTTGGCTTATGCCATCCACGAATATTTCAATAAACAAGGCTTCTTTTATTTCCATACGCCTGTTATTACAGCTTCCGATGCAGAAGGAGCCGGATCTATGTTTCAAGTAACCACTTTGGATATGATCAATTCACCAAAAACGGAAGAAGGTAAAATCGATTATTCACAGGATTTCTTTGGAAGTTCAACCAATTTAACGGTTTCCGGACAGTTGGAAGGAGAGTTGGGCGCTATGGCATTGGGAGGAATCTATACGTTCGGACCAACTTTCCGGGCGGAAAATTCCAATACTCCGCGTCATTTGGCGGAATTTTGGATGATTGAACCGGAAATCGCTTTTTTCGACATTAATGACAATATGGATTTGGCGGAAGATTTCCTTAAATACATAATTTCATACGCAATGAATCATTGCAAAGACGACATCGATTTTTTGAATAAAATGTACGACAATGAGTTAATCGACCGTCTGAATTTCGTAATCAACAATAAATTTGTTCGTCTAACTTATACGGAAGGAGTGGAAATTCTGGAAAAAAGCGGTAAGAAATTTGAATATCCGGTTTATTGGGGCGCCGATTTACAATCCGAACATGAACGTTATTTAGTGGAAGACCATTTCAAATGTCCGGTAATCTTAACGGATTATCCGAAAGAAATTAAGTCGTTTTACATGAAACAAAACGAGGATGGGAAAACTGTTCGCGGAATGGATGTTCTATTTCCACGTATCGGCGAAATCATCGGCGGTTCCGAACGGGAAGCCGATTATCAAAAACTGCTCAATCGTGTAAAAGAATTACACATGTCGCTGGATAGTTTGTGGTGGTATCTGGATACCCGCAAATTTGGAACAGCCCCACATGCCGGCTTCGGTTTAGGATTTGAACGACTGGTATTGTTTATTACCGGAATGACCAATATCAGAGATGTAATTCCTTTTCCACGAACACCTAAAAACGCTCTGTTTTAGTGTAAAATAACCGGATAGAAGAAACGGAATTAATTTCCATTTCAACCGCTCTCTCGTTACTGCATGTACTGTTCGGTACACGAGGTTTTTTTATTTATCTATAGAGTTAAATTATCAACCTGAATTTTGGATAAGAAAATTTGTAAGAAAATTTAACTTTCTATTTTTTATTTCGAAAAATCTCACTAATTTTGTGTGGTTTTTAAATATAAAATAACAAATTTTCATAAGAAAGCAGATATTATTTTAACATTACGTATTAATTAAGAAAGCGTTAGCTTTTATTCTTGGTTCAGAAACTTAGGAAATTTCAGTAGTAACAAGAATAAGTTAGTAAACGCTCACGTTGGATGCGTGGGCAAAAAACTTATTTGTTACTACAGGTTTCCTAAGACCCCTGAACCAAATAAAGTTAAAGTCCCACGCTTCGTATTTTTAAACCGCTTCTCTTCGGGACCTGAAAGCGAACTAAGAACTAAGAGTTATGAGTTAAGAGTTGATGCCGCCCCCTGTATCACGATAGTTTATTCCGGTCGAAGGTAAAGACAACTATTCGAATCAAAAAAATCATTTTTCTCAT
>JAIRLY010000336.1 GCA_031259075.1 Dysgonamonadaceae bacterium
TCTGGGCGGAAGCCAAAATCGAAAACGACCATGTAATTGTCCGGAATGATAAAATTACAGCGCCGGTTGCCGTTAGATATGCTTGGGCAGATAATCCCGAAAATGCCAATCTATACAACAAAGAAGGATTACCGGCTTCGCCGTTCAGAACAGACGAGTGGTGAAATAAAAAATATATTGTTTGTACTTTCTTTAAAATTAACAGGGGGAGATTCTCCACCCCTGTTTCTTAAGAGTATAACCTACTCTTACCCGCTCATTTGGAGAGATAAAAAGTCAAATAACCCAAAATATCATATTTTTAAAGCGTCTTGACGCACCTTGTATGTGAGTAGTACGCTCCCGTCTTAGGGTAAAATCCGGTATAAGCCTTGTCAAAATACCAATGTAGGGCATACACGGAGGTTTGCTCTGTAATGGCATTGTATTGAGTACTTTGTAATTTCTGTGTACCGGTAGCAGATTCTGCTTTGCCAGCCAACGCAGAATATACAGACTGAACTGCGCCAAGTTCGGCAATATTCGGCAAACGCCATCCCGATGTACCGTCATTGTAGCTTGTACTCTTCCCTGCACAACCGGTTTTAGCATCGCTCCACGATACGGTCGGACCATCGGTCTTATACCAGCACAAATCTTTGCCTGTCTTGGCAAATCCCCAAGTACTGCTCGTCAGTGTTGCAAATTGGGTTTTATCAGGGATGTTAAGATAACCTGTCTTGCTCGTCGCATATTCGCCGCCTGCTGCAAAGTATCCCGGACAATTCACAATCTTCACCGCAGAAGCGCTGCTATGCGTCGCACTTGTCCCGCAATCGTTGGTTGCAGTCACCGTAATTGTACCGGAGGCATACGTTTTAGCCGTTGAACTCTTAATGGTAATTGAACGTGAAGTAGACGAACCGGTCAGTCCGCTCGGCAGTGTCCACGTATATGACGTTGGTATTTGCATACCGTTAGTCACTGCGGGAACGAAAGTTGTAAACGTATTAGTCAGATTAACGGTGGTTGCCGAAAACGTAGTGGAACTTTAACTTTACTCGTTCTGGAGGTCTTCAACTACCCATAGTAACAAATAAATTATATCCACGCATCCACGTGAACGTTTACTAACTTATACTTGTAAACATTAAAATTGTTGAAGTTTCCAGAACAAGAATATAAGCTAACGCTGTCTCAATTAATATGTAATGTTAAAAATAATATCTGTTTCTTTATGAAAAATTGATAATTATGTTTAAAAACCAAACAAAAGTAGTGAGATTTTCTGAAATAAAAAAGTAAAGAAATTGCCTTGTGATACAAATTTAATATAATATGTAACATATTCAAATCCATTGTTGCAATACTTGAAATATATGTAACAATATTTAAATAGAGTATCTATAACTTGAAATTACCTTTGTAAAATTGTGATTTACAATCTTTTTTAACAAAAAGTTTTGTAACAACTATAAAAACACATGCATTCTTAATGAAACGACAGAAATTAAACAATGGAATTTGCAAAGAAATTAAAAACTAAATTTTTATTAATTATTATGAAAGACATCATTAATTCGAAATCAATCCGGTTTTTATTATTGTTTCTTTTTGTACCTCTGTGGCTTTCGGCACAGAATATTACCGTAAAAGGCACAGTAAACGACAAAAATGGAGAAGCGCTTATAGGAGCCGGTATTTCCGTGAAAGGAACTTCAACCGGTACGGTTGCCGATTTAGACGGTAATTATACCCTTTCCGTTCCGGACGAAAAAGCAACTTTAGTTTTCAGTTATTTGGGGTATCTTACTCAAGAAATTGCGGTAGGAAACCGGAGAATAATTGACGTTACGCTCGTAGAAGACTCAAAGACGTTAGACGAAATCGTCGTAATTGGTTACGGAACCATGAAAAAGAGTGATTTGACCGGCGCTATTACCTCCGTTAAAGCGGATGCTATCAGCAAGTCCGTACCGACTTCACTTGAACAGGTATTACAGGGCCGGGCCGCCGGCGTACAAGTGCAGCAAAATTCAGGGATGCCGGGTTCCAGCGCCTCGATTCGTATCCGGGGCGTCAATTCGTTGAATGCTGCTACGGAACCGATTTATGTTGTAGACGGTGTTGTTATCGACGGACAAACAAACAGCAGTACAACCGGTGCGTTATCCACGATAAATCCGCAGGATATTGTGTCGATGGATATCTTGAAAGACGCTTCGGCTACTGCAATTTATGGCTCACGCGCCTCGAATGGTGTTATTATGATTACAACCAAGCGGGGAAATTCCGGAGAAGCAAGAATCAATTACAATGGTTACGCAGGTTGGCAAGAAATTCCTAAATTATTGGATGTATTAAACCTTCGGGATTATGCAGCTCATCGGAATGTATTGGCTGAAAATGGACTGATTAACAGGAACAACAATTATGTGCGCCCTGATTTGTTGGGTGAAGGTACAAATTGGCAAAAGGAACTTTTCAGTCTTGCTTTCATGCAGAGTCATAATCTTTCTTTGTCGGGAGGAACAGAAAAACAAACATACAGTCTTTCGGCAGGTTATTTGGATCAGGACGGTATTGCCGCAGGCTCGGCATTCAAACGCATAAACGTGTCGGGTACTTTTGATTCGAAAATTAAACCATGGGCAAAAACCGGAGTGAATTTTGCGTTTGCCCAAACCAATCAGAAACTTACAGTTTCCGATCAAGGACTTGTAAATGTGGCCTTGCGTACTCCTCCCGATGTGCCCGTACAAAATATTGACGGTTCATTTTCAGCTCCTGATGAACAATTTATGCCTACGAATCCAATGGCAATGGTTGCTTTGATTGACAATCGTCGTGAAGTAGCTGAAATTCGAGCTACTCCATACTTGGAACTTGCGCCCGAATTTCTTAAGGGCCTAACTTATAAAAGCGAATTGTCGTTGAGTTACAGTTTTATCAGTGGAGACAGATTTTCGCCGACTTATAAATTATCAGAGACACAATTCAGCATTGTAAATCAACGGGATGCAAACAGGCAATACAATAAATATTACCGGTGGAGTAATACGCTGACTTACAATAAGACTTTTGATATACATGCGATTAATGCCATGTTGGGGCAGGAAATGTCGAAATCTATGTGGGACTATCTTTCGGGAATGCGCAATGGATTTATTGTAAATTCGGGAATGCCCGCTATTAATCTCGGAGATATTACGACAGCCTCTAATGGAGCGTATGCCGGAGCAAATGCTTTAATGTCGTATTTCGGTCGCCTGTTTTATTCGTTGAAAGAAAAATATTTGCTTACGGCTACCATCCGGCGGGATGGTTCCTCAAAATTCGCTCCGGAACATCGTTGGGGATGGTTCCCTTCGGCAGCTTTTGCATGGCGAGCTTCCGAAGAAGATTTTATAAAAAATATGGATGCTATCAATAATTTGAAACTTCGTTTGGGTTGGGGACTTGTCGGAAATCAAAATGTCGGAACAAATTATGGTTGGCTAACTACTTATGGCATATCCCCTACAAGTTGGGGTATAAGCGGTTTGCTTGCCGACAATACACCTAATCCACAACTTCAATGGGAGAGCACTACATCGACGAATGTAGGGATTGATTTGGGTTTGTTCAAGCAGCGACTGGAACTAACGATTGATTTGTATTATAAGAAAACCGATAACCTGATTTTTAAAACTCAACTTCCAGCTTATGTTGGAACCACAGGACAAGGAGCAAGTGATAATCCTTGGGTAAATCTCGGTGCGTTGGAAAATAAAGGTTTTGAGGTATCGGTGAATACGGTGAATTTCCAAAAACGTGATTTTCAATGGACTACAAATGCCGTCTTCTCGCTGAACCGGAATAAAATGCTGAAATTCAATACCGAAAATGCCGAAGTTACATCATCTGTTGCTGATTATTTATATTGGGGAGGAACAGGTTCAACCGTTATTAACCGGACAATTATCAATCGACCGATTGGACAATTCTATGGCTATCAAGTAATCGGGCGATTTGAAAATGCTACCGATTTTTATTATAAAAATGACAAGGGCGAAATCGTACGCACGCCTGTAATGTCTAACTTGCCGATTGACGAAGCAAGCGGCGTTTGGATTGGAGACTATATTTACCGTGATCAGAACGAAGATGGAATGATTGATGAAAAAGACCGCACTTTTATCGGTAACCCCGAGCCTAAATTTACTTATGGTCTCGGAAATTCGTTTACTTATAAAAATTGGGATTTAACGGTTTTCTTCACCGGTTCGTATGGAAATGATGTAGTTAATTATGCACGCCGCTACATGGAAAACCCACGTAGAAATATTTCCAATTTATTTTCATCTGCTTTGGATTATGCTAAACTGGAATTGATAAACCCGGATGGTCCGAATGATTACCGTAACGTACAAATTGTCGGAGGAGGTCCATATTCGTCGCGTTTAGCACTTTCTACTGCTACTTCCGACTATAACTTTGCATTCAGCGACCGGTTTATTGAAGATGGCTCGTATATTCGTTTGCAAAACATCTCCGTGGGATATACTCTTCCTGAAAAATGGATAAAATCGACCGGTATTGATCAACTGAAACTTTATGCAAACATACAAAATGTATATACATGGACTAAATATCGCGGATATGACCCCGAAATAGGTCTTACTTACGGCAATTCAACAATCAATGGACTGGATAACGGACGGTATCCGTCGCCGCGTATTTATACAGTCGGATTAAATTTAACTTTCTAAATTCTAATGAAGTATGAAAAAGATAATAGTAAAAACTATATTTATCGCTTACATGGTAAGCATGGCGTCCTGTTCCGATTTTCTTGATATTTCTCCGCAAGACCAGATGTCGGGAAGTAGCTTGTCGGAAGATAATCTTCTTTCACTTACCGCACCGCTTTATAATAGAGTTTGGTACGGTTTCAACGAAAATTTCTATTTTGGCTTAGGCGATGGTATGGCGTTTAATCTTGTAGGACAGTATTCCCCGTATATTTATCCTTATTCGGATCTGTCTTATACCGGATTAACAGGTTCGCTAAAAGATGCATGGGCTTCTCTATACGTTATTATTCAACAATCTAATAAGGTAATTAAGAGTATTAGGGAAAGTGCGGCGAGTGAAGAAACTAAAAAACAATTTGTGGCTGAAGCTCGCTTTATACGTGGTACGGCGTATTGGTATTTAGCTACGGTTTGGGGAAGTGCAATTATTTCCGACGATCCGGCTTCATTGGTTCAAAATCCCATTGTGAATACCAATCCGCAAAAGGATGTTTACGAATTTGCCATCCGTGATATGGAATATGCCGCAAAATATTTGCCTGCAACTACTTCTCCTGCCGGTAGAGTAAATTGTTACAGCGCTTTTGGTATGCTTTCGCGTTTTTATCTTGATTATTCGGGTTTAGTTGCATCCAACTATGGAGAAGATCCAAATGTCGGAACTCGCGACCAATCCTATCTTGATTTGGCAAAAAGAGCAGCTGAAAAAGTGATTGCAGAAAGTTCTTTTAAATTAATGGATAACTATTCGGATTTGTTTATGATTGAAAATAACAACAATCCGGAATCAATGTTTTCATTACAATGGGTACCCGGATTAAGCTATCAAAATGCAAATGGTTGCAACAATATGCATCAGGCCTATTTTGCTTTCGGTTCAATTGTTACGGGAGGCGATGCATGGGGCGGTGGAGGTACCGGTTGTCCATATAATATGATAGCGGAATATGAGGAGAACGATACCGTTCGCCGTAAAGCAACCTGGATGGGCAATGGCGACCATTATCCCGAAATAAACAAAGCAAATGGCGGATTGACTTATGATGAACAAACTTTTTCTTCCGCTCCCCAGTGGATTAGTGTGAAAAAAGGAATTACAGGTTCAAGTAAAGACAATCCGGATATTGCAGAAAGAAATTCGGCGCTTAATACCATTATGCTTCGTTTGGCGGAAGTGTACCTGAACTATGCAGAAGCTATTTTAGGAAACAATGCAAGTACCGATGATCCTATTGCTTTGGAATATTTCAACAAAGTGCGAACTCGCACCGGAATGTCCGCAAAAAACAGTATCGCTTGGGAAGACTTGCGACACGAACGCCGCATAGAATTTTGTATGGAAGGACGTACTTGGTACGACTTGGTTTCGCGGTCTTATTACAAACAGCAAGAAGTAATCAATTATATCAATGCACAAGACAGGGGTAACAGACCATCGTATTTGTTTACAGCCCCCTATGATTTGAAAATTGATCCCGATCGAGATCCGACCGAATTGGCAGTAGGAACGGCTAATACTAATTCTTTCCGTTTACCTTTCCCTGAATCGGAATCGGTTCAGAATCCGAAGTTAAGCGAACCTCCTGTTTCCTATACTTTTACGGAAGATAAAATAATTGATTTATTTGAATAACCCAATAAAAGAATGTAATAATGAAAAATAAAATATATAAAAGTTTTTGGACATGGTTCATTTTCATAGGATTATCCTTTGTTACAATGTTGCTCAATTCTTGTAAAGATGAAGAAAACGAAGGAATAAATACACCTGTGACAATAACAAAAGTTTATCTGGAAGACGCTCAATCTTCCGTTCCCGACAGGGATTTATCACAATATGGTAATTTTGCACGTCTTGGACAAACGATTCGTTTGGAAGGTTCCGGTTTTATTGGGGTGAAAAAATTGTATATCAATGGTTATGATACATATATTAACCCTGTATTTATTACGAATAATTCCATGTTGGTGAATATTAGCAGGGATGTACCGACCATTGATGCTCCCGAAGATGTTCGCAATACCATCCGGATCGAAAAAAGCGCTTCGAATTTTCTTATTTACAATTTTGAAATCCGAGCGGCAGCACCGACAATTACACGCGTTTCGCATACCATGCCACAGGCAGGCGATCAAATCACCATTTATGGTACAGGTCTGTATGAAGCCGCAAATGTAACTTTTCCCGGCAATATAGTTGTAACTGATGGTATTACTACGAATGAAGAAGGCACGGAAGTAACCGTAACCGTTCCCGAAAGAATTACCGAAAGTGGATCATTGCTGGTTATTGCTGCTAACGGCGGCGCTTATTCACCGGCATATTTTAACTATAAAGCCGGTGTAGTACATGATTTCGATGATGTACAAAACTATTCTTGGGGTTCGGGTATTGACAATACGGCGCTCACGAGTGTGATTCCGATCAATGCCGGTCCTCAATCGCAAGGCGGTTATCAAGTGTTTAACTCAAGCGGCAATCAGGCGGCGAGTGCCGACCAGCGTTTTTGGTTAAATTCCAGTGCGATTTTTGAAGTTATTACCAACTATATTTCAGGTTCTACCTCTGCCGCCGATTGCGGTATACAAATGGATATTTATGTGGAAGGCGCTTGGAATTCGGGAGTTATCCGGTTCGTAATGGCCGACGGATCCGGTTCAAACAGGTATTGTATGCTTTATCAACCCGTTTATATAAACGGAGCATACGATGAGACAGGTTTTGAAAATCCGGGTTGTTGGTTTACGATTACGTTGCCTTTCAGTCTCAGTGATGATTATGACGGAAAAACATTGGATGATGTAGTTGCTTCGATGTCGGCTGCAAGTTATAAGCAAGCAGGACCTTGGTTTGAAAACAGTGGAATCAAGGATGTTTTCGAGCCTGTACCTGCGACTGAAAAAATCTATTTCGACAATATTCGTTTTGTTCCGTTGAATACGCCGACTTACAGCGATTTCCCCGATGAAGAATAACTTTAAACAATTTATGATTATGAAACTAAATAATATAATATTAATATACGCCGTACTTGCCACTTCCATTTTGTGTTTCAATTCCTGTTACGACGAAAAGATGAAGTGGGGCGACGACCCTTACACGCATCCGGAAGAAAAGGATTTGCCTTTGGAACTGCAAGAAAAAATTTCACGCTACGAAGCATTGAATACTTATACTAATTTTACATTGGGTGTGGGTATCGACTTTAATCTTTACATGAACGATGAAATGTACCGGAATATTGTGAATCAAAATTTTGATGAAATAACGCCCGGAAACGAAATGAAACAATCATCGTTAATGGACAACAACGGCAATCTGAATTTTTCCAATGTCGACCTTGTTATTGACGCATTGAAAACTGCCGGCCTGACCATTTACGGACATACGCTCGTGTGGCATAGTCAGCAGCAGGCGATTTACCTCAATAATTTGATAAAACCAACTATTATTCCCGGAGCGCCGGGTGAAAGTTTAATTGTCAACGGTGGTTTTGAAACCGGTTTGGATGGATGGACGATTTCGTATTATGCCGAAGCTGTAACACAAAGTGACGATTTTTTCTTAGTCGGCGCATACGCTATGAAAGTAGTAGTCGGTGATTTTGGCGGCAGTAAGTACAATATGCAAATCAATAGTCCTAATTTTCCGATTATTGACAAACATCGTTATGAAATATCGTTTTTCATCAAATCAGACGTTGCAGGTAGCGTTGGTCTGGATTTTGATAACAACGCAACTCTTGGGGAGGCATATCCGAATGTTGATGGAGCAGAGTTAGTTTCTACTTCAAGTGCATGGTCAAAAGTCACTTACAATCCAACAACCGTAGGCGGGACGGGTATGACCGCAACAGCAGACGGCGAAATTTATTTCCGTCTGTTGCTTGGCGCTGTTAAAAATTGCACCTATTATATTGATGCCGTTGAAGTGATCGATTTGGACGCAGAAGCAGAACCTTCGTTCACAACGCTGTTTTCAAATCTTCGTTCCGGTCCTGTAACCATTGAAAAATCCGACGAAGAAAAAGCCGAAATTATCGGCGCTGCTATGGAAAGTTGGATTTCCGAAGTAGTAGGTCATTACAAAGACGATGTACTTGCATGGGATGTTGTGAACGAACCGATGAACGACAGCGGAAACGGCTTGAAAACGGGAATTGGAAAAACGCTTAATGCGAATGAGTTTTACTGGCAAGATTATCTGGGAAAAGATTATGCCGTAAATGCTTTCAAACGGGCGCGTGAAGCCGGTGGTGAAAACGTGAAGCTATTCATTAACGATTACGGACTCGAATCGGCAAGCGGAGACAAACTCGACGGACTGCTTGAATATGTAGCATATATCGAACAGAAAGGCGGAAAAGTAGATGGTATCGGTACGCAAATGCACTTGAATATCAATTGGAGTGATAAAGCGGCTATTGAAACAATGTTCCAAAAACTTGGCGCATCGGGTAAACTGATTAAGATTTCGGAGTTGGATATTGCGACAGCCAATTCGTCGGATCCCGAATCGCCGGTTTCACCAACGGCAGAACAGTATGCCGGACAAGCCGATCTGTATCAATATGTGGTTGATATGTACATGAAACATATCCCCGAAGCGCAACGATACGGAATAACGGTTTGGAGCGTTTCCGATAATGAAAAAGAACATCAATACTGGTTAAAAAATGATGCACCTTGTCTTTGGAATGTTGATTATGCCCGCAAACATGCTTACAAAGGCTTTGCCGATGGTTTGGCAGGAAAGGATGTAAGCGCTGATTTTAGCGGAGCGCTGGATTATTAGTGATGCGAAAAGAATAATTTGTGATGATTTTACAGGTGGTGTGAAAGCGCGAAACACGGCCCCTTAGAACATGGATAAGCACGGGAGTAATTATTTGAAAATCCGTTTTATCTGTGTCCTAAGGGGCCGTGCTTCGTGCTTTCACGCTTTAATCTAATATCTTATAAGTTATAAATTTTTTCATCGCTTCATTACTTATCTTAATAATCTACGTGATAATCTACAGCATCGAAAGAATATTTTGAATTGATGTTTACAAAAGACAATTAACAGTATGGATTTTTTGTTTAATTATTTATTATTACTTTTGCATCCGGTTATATATTAGCACATCAAAATATAAAAATATGAATGAGCAGATAAAACAAATTGCCGAACGATTAAGCGGACTTCGAGAATCTTTAGATTTGTCGGTAGCAGAAATGTCTCAAAAAATCAGTAAATCGGAAGACGATATATTGTTGTATGAATCCGGAACGGTGGACATTCCCATGAGTTATCTTTTCGATGTAGCTCAACAATTTGAAATAGATACTTCTACCCTTATTTCAGGAGATGAGCCTCGAATGAATGTTTATTTTCTTACCCGCTATGGAAAAGGAACTTCGGTAGAACGAACAAAAGCTTACAAATATCAGGCATTGGCAAGCGGATATAAACATCCGAAAGCAGAACCTTTTGAAGTAACGGTAGAACCAAACGATAACCCGATTTATTTGAACTCACACAAAGGACAAGAATTTAATTATGTATTGGAAGGCTGTTTACAACTTCAAATCAATGGTAAAAATTTAATCTTAAATCCGGGCGACAGTATCTATTTCGACTCTTCCTATCCTCACGGCATGAAAGCGATGGACAATAATCCTGTTCGATTTTTAGCAATAATTTTATAAGATATAAGACAATCTCTTATCGTCTTATTTATAAGTCTAATCATTAATTCAACCTGTTATGGTAGAAAAATATATTAAACAAACGGTTTTCAGAGATCAAGAAGATTTTAAAGCAAATTTCAAAATAAATGTGCCCGACAATTTCAATTTTGCATACGATGTGGTAGATGAATGGGCGAAAACAAATCCGGATAAAAGAGCGCTTTGCTGGGTGAATGATCAAGGCGAACATATTGATTTCACATTCAAAGAAATAAAAGAAAAAAGCGATGCTGCAGCTTCCTATTTTCAATCATTGGGAATCGGAAAGGGCGATAAGGTGATGTTGATCCTTAAACGGAGGTATTACTATTGGTTTGCTGTTTTAGGTTTACACAAAATCGGAGCGGTCGCTATTCCTGCTACACACTTGCTGACAAAGAAAGACATTGTCTACCGGTGTAATTCCGCCGACATCAAGGCTTTGGTTGTCGTAGGAGAAAAATTGATACTTAAACAAACGAAAGATGCTATCCCTGAATGTCCTACCTTAAAATATATTATTTCTACCGGACCGGATGTTCCTGCCGAATGGCTGGACTTCAGGAAAGGAATGGAAGAAGCCCAACCTTTTCTCAAACCTGAAAATCCAAGTAACAACAACGACATTATGCTCTTGTATTTTACGTCGGGAACTACCGGAAATCCTAAAATGGTGATTCATAATTATATTTATCCTTTGGGACACATTATTACTTCCGGCTATTGGCAAAATCTGAAAGAGGACAGTCTGCATTTAACATTGGCCGATACCGGCTGGGCAAAAGCAGCTTGGGGTAAACTATACGGACAATGGATCATGGGCGCATGTATTTTTGTGTACGACCACGAAAAATTCGTTCCCGCCAACTTGTTGCAGGTAATACAAGATTATAAAGTCACTTCTTTTTGCGCTCCTCCAACTGTTTTTCGTTTTTTGATTCGGGAAGATATTACCCGGTACGACTTATCAGCATTAAAATATTGCAGTATTGCAGGCGAACCGTTAAATCCATCGGTATATCAAACATTTCTGGATGCAACAGGGATTAGACTAATGGAAGGATTCGGGCAAACGGAAACAACGGTTACGATTGCCAATTTCCCATGGATGAAACCCAAACAGGGTTCAATGGGCATGCCCAGTCCGGCTTATGACATGGATTTAGTTACCCAAGACGGAAGAAGCTGCGAAGACGGTGAGCAAGGGGAAATCATTTTCCGTACCGATAAATTAATGCCGACAGGACTGTTTATGGGTTATTATCGCGATCTGGAGTTAACCGAAAGCGTATATTACGACGGAATTTATCATACCGGAGATATTGCATGGCGCGATGAAGACGGTTATTATTGGTTTGTCGGTCGAAACGACGATGTAATCAAAAGCTCCGGCTACCGCATTGGCCCGTTTGAAGTAGAAAGCGCCTTGATGACTCATCCTGCTGTAGTAGAGTGTGCTATCACCGGATTCCCCGATGAAGTACGCGGACAAATTGTAAAAGCAACTATTGTTTTAGCTGCCGATTATAAAGATAAAGCAGCGCCCGAATTGATAAAAGAGATTCAAGATCACGTCAAAAAAGTGACGGCTCCCTATAAATATCCGAGAATCATTGAATTCGTTGATGAGTTACCTAAAACAATCAGCGGAAAAATTCGCAGAGTGGAAATCAGGAAAACAGATTAATCTTTTAAGATATAACTCAATTGGTATATTTTTTTACCTTCCTGTCAATTATTTCACTCTCATCGTTTGCCCAAGACTATTCATCGGGGCGCACAAGTTTGGCCAACTTCCTCAAACGGATGTACAACCAAACGAAGTTTGAGGGCGTGAAACTCGTGGAAGATTACGACAATCAATACCTTATTTCGGTATTGAGTTTGGAAAAATCGAAGTACAAAACAGAAAGCGCGATGTTTCGCGTGGCGAACGTGAAGGCGCTGAGGCAGGCAAGCGAGTATGTCAATGGCGCAAGCATCGCGTCCGATTTGGTTGTCCGCACCACAGAAGTCAAGGATTCAACCGGCGTTGCCACCGTATCCGAAGAAACTGTTGAGAAAATCCGTTCCTCAGGATTTGTTCGGGGCATGGAATTATTAATCAACTTCGTTTCGGCAGATGATGAGCGAATGATTTTTATCTATATGCGGAAAATTGAGTAACCGTTAACATTTACTCCGAAAATTCTCTTATTGCGTTTTCGATATACGATTTACGGACTTCGTCAGAAACAATTGGCGCCCTTCCGTAAAACAATGGAAATGTCTTTTTTAGCGACGGTTTGGTGCGTTGCAAATACAACGGTGAAGACGAATATGTGGATACTTTAACAGGCATAAAGAAGCCATTAACTTCAATAAGGACAAACAGCGCCGGCAGCAAATTTGTGCCTTTCATTCCGATATTACCGCTCTTGAGTATTCTTTCAAGTTCCTTGTAACCTGAATCCGACACACTTGGTGATTTTGAATACAAATCTTCTGAATTATATCTCGTTTTTTTACTGTTCGTTTCAACATTTCTCCATTTCAACCCTTGTTTTTCCCGTTTCAACATTTTTTTCCATTATTTACGCGGACTCCGATCTATTTTTGTACCGGAATAAAACACAGTAAAAAATGAAAAAGATTGTTTTAGGTTTCATCATTTGCATAACGGCAGGAACTTTATCTGCTCAGACAGAAAGTTCCGCCGTTTATCATTTCACCTTGGAAGATTGTTTGGATTACGCCTTTGGGAAAAATTATAACCTTCAATCACTGAAATTGACGGAAGATGCTCGCGCCGACGCCTACGAGCAATCGAAAATGGAACGATTGCCGAGCCTAAACGCCTCTCTGAGCGAAAATCTCAACCACAGTCAAGGCGCTGACGCTTCATTTAACGGAAACTACGGATTAAATGCCAATCTCGCACTGTACGAAGGAGGAAACATCAGCCGTACCATTGAGCAAAACAAATTGAGAAAAGAACAAGCTTCCTACCAGACTTCCCAGTACGAAAACCACCTTACCATCCAGATTTTGCAAGCTTTTCTGACAGTTCTGGGTAACGAAGAACTGCTCAAATACCAAGAAGCAGTCATTCAGGCGAGTGAGGAACAATGGAAACAAGGCAAAGAGCAATTTCAGTTCGGCAAGATATTGGAAAGCGACTATCTGTTGCTCGAAGCGCAACACGCAAACGACAAAAACAACGCCCTCAACACGCAAATCTCGCGCGATAATAGTCTATTGACCTTGAAAAGTTTACTGTCCATGTCCGCCACTGCCTACCTGCAAATTATCTACCCGGACACAACCGCGATAGCTGCCATGAGTTTTTTGCCTCCCTTGGACGAAGTCATGGAACAAACCCTGCAAACCTTGCCCGATATCCGGATTAGCAAATACGATATCGACTTGGCGCAAATCGAACTCAAAATGGCGAAAGCGAACTATCTGCCAACCATCAGTCTGCAAGGAAGCATCGGCGCCGGCCACACCGGTTATACGGATTTCAGTTCGCAACTCGCTGACCGGCTGAATGAACAAATAGGTATTTCGATCAGCATCCCGATTTACGATAACAGCCGCACCAAATCGAAAGTGACGCAAACACGCATTGCCCTGCAACAAGCGGAATTGGACAAAAAACAAACCGAACTGGACATCCAACAAACGGTTGTCAATGAATACCAAAGCGTTGTCGCCGCATACAACAAGTACCGGACGACGAATATACGGCAAAACGCTTATTCGAAAACTTTCGACGTTTACCGCGCCCAATTCCAAGTAGGTTCAATCACTGCCGTCGATTTGTTGCAACAGCAGAATAATTATATCAGTGCATTAAACGATTATATTCAAAGTAAATATGAATTTATCTTGAAACGAAAAATAATAGATGTATATCGAGGCGTTCAAATAAAAATGTAATAAAATGAAAAAGAAAACAGTTATAATCATCGGCGTCATTGTGATTGCCGGAATCATCCTCTTCTTTCTTCTCAAAGGTAACGGAAGTAAGGAACTTCGCTTCAACACGGCGCAAGTGCAGGAAAATACGGTCGAAATAACGGTCACGGCTACCGGATACGTCCAGCCGGTAGATAAAGTGGAAGTCGGAACGCAAGTGTCGGGCGTTATCGAAAAAATATTTGTAGATTACAATTCACAAGTGAAAAAAGGACAGCTATTAGCCGAAATTGATAAATCCACCCTTATCGAGCGAGTGACGCAAGCCGAAGCAAGTGTAACGAGTGCAGAAAGCGACCTGAAATACGCACGGCAAAATTACAACCGAGTTAAACAATTATACGACGTAAAAGCGGCAACCGAAGCCTCTTACGAGGAAGCAGTCAACCGTTTGGCACAGGCGGAAACCAGTTTGGCCAATGCCAAAGCCAATCTACATCAGGCACAAGTAAATCTTTCTTATGCAGAAATTTATTCACCTATCGACGGTATTATCCTTGACCGTTCGGTAGAGCAGGGACAAACGGTAGCCGCCTCTTTCAATACGCCGACTTTATTCACCATCGCCAACGATTTGACAAAAATGCAGGTAGAAGCCGATGTGGACGAAGCCGATATAGGTCATGTTCGCGTAGGACAACCTGTTCGGTTTACGGTAGATGCATACAGCAACGACACTTTCGATGGAATTGTCAATCAGATCCGTTTACAACCTACGGTAACAAATAATGTGGTAACTTATACGGTAATCGTTTCAGCGCCCAATCCCGAAGAAAAACTGTATCCGGGAATGACGGCAAGCATTACGATCATTACGCAAACGGAAAAAGGCCTTACAGTTCCGGCAGAAGCCCTGAATTTTACTCCCACTCCGGAGATTTACGCCCGTCTGAAAATGAAACCCGAAATGCCGGATTTCACAAAAAAAACCGTTTGGTTGCAAATGCCCGACAGTATCGTCCGTCAAGAAATAAAAACCGGATTATCCGATGGAGTGAATACGATTGTAACCGGGAGCCTGAAAGCAGGCGATAAGGTTGTTTTGTCGACTTACGAAGGAAACGCCGGAATGTCGGAAATGCCGGCTAATCCATTCATGCCGAGACCGCCGCGTAGATAGTAATTAATTACGAAACAACCTTCAACATCAGTCAATTACAAAATTACGAAATGAATGAAATTATCAAAATAGAACAGCTTAGTCGAACTTTTCAAGTAGGAAGCGAAGAGGTACATGCTTTGAAAGGCGTTTCGTTTACCATCTGCTCAGGTGAATTTGTAAGCATCATGGGAACAAGCGGAAGCGGGAAATCCACTTTACTGAACGTTCTGGGTTGCTTAGACCGTCCGACTTCGGGAGAATATTTTATCGATGGAATTGCCGTCAGCCAACGCACCAAAGACGAACTATCCATTTTGCGCAACCGGAAAATCGGTTTTGTCTTCCAATCATACAATTTATTGCCCCGTACAAGCGCCTTGGAAAATGTAGAATTACCGCTACTTTACAATAATTCGGTTTCAAGCAAAGAACGTCGGGCGAAAGCTGTCAAAGCTTTGGAACAGGTCGGTTTGCAAGACAGAATGATGCATACGCCCAATCAACTTTCGGGCGGACAACAACAACGGGTAGCCATTGCCCGCGCTCTGGTAAATGACCCGGTTATCCTGTTAGCGGACGAAGCAACGGGAAATCTGGATACCCGTACCTCTTACGAAATTATGAATCTATTCCAACAATTAAACAGCGAAGGGAAAACCATCGCTTTTGTTACGCATGAACCGGATATTGCCGTTTTTACGAATCGAACCATTCAACTGCGCGACGGACATGTTGTCAAAGACGCTCCGGTTTCGACCCAGTCGGCAAAAAAAGCGCTGAAATCTTTACTCGTCAGTGATGATTATTAAGAAAAAACATTATGAACATTTTCAATTTATTCAAAATAGCTTACAAAGCGTTGCTCCGCAATAAAACGCGGGCATTCCTG
Organism: Dysgonamonadaceae bacterium; assembly: GCA_031259075.1. Lineage (GTDB taxonomy): Bacteria > Bacteroidota > Bacteroidia > Bacteroidales > Azobacteroidaceae > Azobacteroides. The sequence continues at coordinate 16,439 of JAIRLY010000336.1, forward strand.
ACCATGTTGGGCATTATTATCGGCATATCGTCGGTAATCGCTATGGTCAGTTTAGGACAAAGTTCCTCCCAAAGCATTAATAATCAGATTTCTTCCATGGGTACGAACTTGATTATGGTGATGCGTGCCAGCCAGCGGCAAGGCGGCGTAAATATCGGATCGTCCAATGTACAAACACTTACAGCAAAGGATATTGAAGCCATTCGGACTCAAGCCAAATACGTGAGCGCAGCTTCCCCCTTAGTAAATGCCAGCGGACAATTAGTCAATGGAGCTAACAACTGGCAGGGCAGCGTACAAGGCGGAAATTCGGAACTGATCGCTATCCGCAAATACCAAATCGCTTCGGGAACTAATTTTACCGAACAGGATGTGCGCAGTTCCGCTAAAGTCTGTATCGTTGGGAAAACCGTTGTGGACAATCTCTTTCCAAATGGAGAAAGTCCGCTGGGAAAAACGATCCGTTTCAATAAAATCCCGTTCAAAATCATTGGCATATTGGAAAGTAAAGGTCAAAACCAAATGGGACAAGATCAGGACGACGTGGTAATTGCGCCGTATACCACTGTACAAAAGCGCATTCTGGCAATTACCTATATCCACATGATTATGGCTTCCGCCCTGTCGGAAGAAACCGCAGGTTTGGCTACGCAGGAAATGGAAACCATTTTGCACGCGAGCCATAAACTGAAACCCGGTCAGGAAAACGATTTCGACGTCCGTACTCAAAAAGAAATGTTGGATATGATGAATTCCGTAACCGGATTTATGACGGTCTTATTGGCAGCCATTGCCTCCATTTCGTTGCTTGTAGGTGGAATCGGCATCATGAATATCATGTATGTAACCGTAACGGAGCGTATCAAAGAAATTGGTTTGCGCATGTCTATCGGCGCAAAAAACAAAGATATCCTGCTGCAATTTTTGTGCGAAAGTATCATTTTAAGCCTTATAGGAGGAGTCATCGGCATTTTATTCGGATTACTTCTATCGTATGCAGCGTCCAAAGGGTTGAGTTGGCCTTTTATCGTAAGCATTCCCGCGGTTGGAATTTCGTTTCTGGTTTGCGCCGCTACAGGTATTTTCTTCGGGTGGTATCCGGCAAAAAAAGCGGCCTCGTTAGACCCGATTATCGCTTTGCGATACGAATAAATTCCGTATATTTGTGCGATGGAAAAGTTAAACAGGCAAAAATCCCCGCTTAATTACCGGATAGCATTTTTACTGGCTTTGGCTATTAGCTTGTTGATGAACATGCTTTTTCTGATTATGTTCTTCTTCAGCAAATCTACTGCCCGGATGGACGAGCATGTTCAACATATTTTCCGGTTGGATATAACGCTTCTCCGTATTTTCTTTAATTTTCTGGTAACTTTCCTGTTGTATTTGTTGAATTTCAACTTACTGAAACATAAGTGGTTTTCCCGGAAAGGAAGAAGAATATACGGTATTCTGACGGTTTTAGTTTGTACGGCAATTATCAGTTGTATCTGCTCGCTGGTACAAATGCAGTTCGACGATTTCGGCTCTCATCCCCGCAAAGCCATTGCAGGAGGAATGTTTCGCGATTACTTCATAGCCATCGTCGTGATATTGTCTTCGCAGTTAATATACCTGTCTAATAAGCAACAGCAAACGGCTCTGGAAAACGAAAGATTGCAAGCCGAATACATGAAAACGCGCTTCGTGGCGTTAAAAAATCAGGTCGACCCGCATTTCCTTTTCAATTCGCTGAATACCCTCTGTTCGTTGATCCAAACCGACGCCGACAAAGCGCAGGAATATGTGCAGCAGCTTTCATACGTGTTTCGTTATACTTTGCAGAACAAGGAAATTATTACTTTGGAAGAAGAACTCAAATTTACTTTGGCATATTGCCGGTTGATGCAAATCCGCTATGGCGACAATTTACAATTCATCCAAAATACGGATGAAAAATACTATTCTTATTTCATTGTCCCGTTGAGCCTGCAAATCTTGGTCGAGAATGCAATCAAACACAATGTGGTCAGCAACAGGCAACCGCTTACCATCACTTTTTCCACTTCGGAAAAAGCGACAATAGCGATTTCTAACCCCGTGCAGCCCAAGAAAGACGCGGAAAGCGGTGAAAACATCGGATTGTCGAATTTGGCCGAGCGTTACCGTTTGCTTTGGAATAAAGAAATCGCCATCCGCAACACCGGAGGAATATTTGAAGTAGAAATACCTTTAATCGCATGAAAGCCATCATTATAGAAGACGAAATCGTTGCGGCGCAAGCCTTACAGACTCTTATCAAAGAAGTAGACCCGGATATTCAGTTAATTGCCGTGTTTCAATCCATCGACGAAAGCGTGGAATGGTTTCAAACTTCTCCGCTTCCCGATTTGGTATTCATGGATATTCATTTGGCCGACGGTTCGGCTTTCAACATCTTTGAAAAAACAACTATTTCTTGTCCTATCATTTTTACGACGGCTTATGACGAATACGCCCTGAAAGCTTTTGAAGTGAACAGCATCGATTATCTGTTGAAACCGATTAATAAGAAAGATCTGGCAAGGGCAATTGACAAATACAAAAATTTTTCATTTCATTCCGACAATAATACGGATTTGATTAACAAGCTATTAATAAGTATTAAACAAAATACGGTTTCTTATAAATCTTATTTTTTAGTTCCTGAAAAAGATAAACTGATTCCCTTGGCAATCCACAACATTGCCTACATTTACATTGACGCCAAAATGGTGAAAGCCGTTACCTTCGATAAACGTGTTTATTATATGGATGCGGTTTTGGAGGATTTGATGAGGCAACTTGACTCGAAACTGTTTTTTCGGGCTAACCGGCAATATATTATTGCTCACAAAGCGGTTAAGGACGTTTCTTTATGGTTTGGCGGTAAATTGTCCGTTAATTTAAATGTCGCTGTTTCTGAGCGAATCATTGTCAGTAAAGTCAGGGTTGGGGAGTTTAAAAAATGGTTTGCAGGGTGAGACATTCGCTTTGTTTATAAATTCGGAAACTAAAATTATTTTTCATTTTCAATATTCACTCGGACTCACTCCAAACTGCTTCTTAAAACTCGTCGAAAAATGCGATAACGTACTAAATCCTGTAATATCAGCTATTTCCGAAACATTATATTTCCCTTCCTGCAATAATTCGGCAGCGCGATTGAGTTTATACGTTTTAAAAAAGACGTTCGGATTATTTCCCGTCAAACCTTTTATCTTGTAATAAAGTTTGGTACGTGAAATCTTCAACACTTCCGTCATGCGCGTAATGTTGAGTTCGGGATTCGATAACTCTGTTTCCATCAAACGATACAATTCAGTCATAAATACTTTATCCTGAGGCGAAAGAACGTCTTTATCCATTTTGGTTTTTTTGCCCAATATGTTACGCACATTTTCACGGTTTTTCAGTTGCGATTTTATCAAAGCTGTGAGATAATGCGGATCGAAAGGCTTGGTAACATAAGCATCCGCACCGACATTCAAGCCCTCGACCTGACTCTCGACCGCCGTTTTTGCAGTAACGAGAATTACCGGAATATGGCAAAGCTGCAAATTGTCTTTTATCTTGCGGCAAAATTCATATCCGCTGACGCCCGGCATCACTACGTCGCTGATAATCAAATCGGGCGCTTCTTCTTCAACGGCTTTCATGGCGCTGTCGGCATCGAAACGGTTAATTACTTTATAGTCAGGCGAAAGCAAAGTGTTGAGATAATGTCCGACTTCGGTATCGTCGTCCACAACCAAGAGTTTGTAAGGGTGTTTTTCGCCTCTATTGCTTTTCATTTCGTTCAACTGCTGCTGCTTTTGAAGCGGAAAAACGGCATTTTGTCCCTCTTTATCGGCTTCCTTTTCTTCCGGCGAATAGGATTCGTCGGCAACAGGCAGGATAACCGTAAACACAGCTCCGCCTTCTTCGCGATTGCTTGCGCGGATATAGCCGTGATGAAGTTCGGCAAGCCGCCGTGCGTAATACAGTCCGATGCCTGTTCCCCAATTATAAATACCTTTGTATTGGTCGATTATCTGATAATAACGCTCAAAAATATTTTCCAATTTGTCTTCGGGAATGCCTTGTCCCGAATCGGTAACTGTAATATTAACATACTCATAACTAATGTCTTTTTCCGTCAACGGAAATTTTTCCGCAGCCTCCGCACGACTGATTACATCGAAGAAAAGGGTGATTTTTCCGCCTGCCGGCGTGAATTTCAACGCATTGGAAAACAAGTTACCCACGATTTTGTCCAATTTGTCGCTGTCAATCCACGTAATATACGAATCTTCCAAACCGTACAACAACATGGTAATTTGCTTGTTTTCAGCATTTACGCGAAAAATATCGCTCGTTTGTACAAGCGTCGAAACAATATTGGTACGTTTTACACGAAGTTTCAGCGCATCGTATTCCAGTTTGTTAAAATCAAGCAATTGATTGACTAACTTCAACATACGAATTACGCTACGTTGAATGATATAAAGCATTTTCTTGTTTTCCCCTGTGATGGAATGATCGCTGCAAAGTTGCATGACGGGACCCGAAATCATGGTGAGCGGCGTGCGAAATTCGTGCGAAACATTAGTGAAGAAGTTCATATTCATCTTGTTAATTCGCTTTTCCTGCTCTTTTTCTTCCTGCTCGTAGCGAATGGCGGCTTTGTTTGCCCTGATATTGCGAATTGTTTTGTAAGTAATTACTATTAAACATGTTAATAGTAATACATAGAGACATTTTGCCCACCGGCTCCACCAAAGCGCAGGCGAAATAATGATCGACAATTGATTTTCTGCCTCGGTAACGGTTTGATCGTGATTGGTAATTTTTACATTGAATGTATATTTCCCCGGTTTCAGATTGGAATAAAATGCTACGCGATAGTTGTTCATATTGAGCCAGTGATAGTCATAACCGTCCATTTTGCAAAAGTAACGTACACGCGGAAATTCACTGTAATCGAGCGCCGTATAAGTTATTGCAATGTTATTTTCATTGTATTTAAGATGTACTTCCGGATTGAAATTAAGCGATTTATCAATTATTCTACGATTATCGTAAGCAAAAATATTTTTATTGTTAATTGCCAGATTTTCAAATACCAGCGGAATTTTGTGTTTTTCGCTTGGCTCTACCGGATTAAAAAATGTCAAACCGTGCGTACCGCCGAAAATCAACATTCCGTCGGCAGAACAGCAGGAGGCGCGTTCGTTGAATTGATTGCCGCCGATGCCGTCGCTTTTGTAATAGTTGAACATTTTGCCCAGACTGTTGTCGAATTTCGTCAGACCGAAAAGCGTTCCAATCCACAAATTTCTCTCCGAATCTTCTTGAATGGACGTAATATCGTTGCAAGCAACAGGTATTTCCTCTATTTTACGTTCGGCGGTGCGGTAGCGGAAAAGCCCGTTGAAAAGCGTCCCTATCCAAATATCTCCCTGCGAATCTTCATATATCACACTCGGTAAAAAAACCGGATTTTTCTTCATAAACGGCAAAATTTCAATCGTATCACAACTTTCGCTCCAGTCGGAAAGTAAAATAAGGTTGGAATTAAACGAAGCAACTAAGATTTTTCCGTTGTGCAGTTTTTTGATACTGTTGGTAAACGTGTATTTACCTTGCGAATACAATGGTTTCGGCTCAAATTCATTGGCATTTTTTTTCAAAATATAAATATTCTCGTTGAAGCCGGCGGCGTAAAAATTGCCTTCGCCGTCTTCTTCCATGCAATTAACAGATGTCGGAAGCCAAAAATCGCGTTGCAGAACAAGTTGTCCGCCCAAATTCCGGCAACGGAAAAGGTGATTCATCTCCGAAATCAACCACACAAAATCCTGATTATCAATAAAAACACTTTTTATTCTGTTTTTCATTTTTTTTTCGGAAGAAGGAAAAAACGGCTTGGTTTCTATTTTGCTAATCGTTTTACCGTTGGCATTATACATCCAAACGCCGTCATTAGAAGTGGTAACAAACAGATTATCGTTACGGTCGCTCGCAACCGAAGTAACCGACTTATTTTCAAAATGCGAAAAGAGATAATTGTTTGTGTTGAAGCGTTTTTTATAACTGTATTCCACGGTAAAACCCTGTTCGTTGCTGCCAAGCCACAGATTTTTTTGCGAATCGAGAAAAGCGGTCGAAACCCTGAAATTGGGTGCAGGAAATGGAAATCCGTCTTCATCTTGAAATATAACTGTTTGATCTTCGGAATCATATAAATAAAGTCCATTGGTGGTATTAAATAAAAACTGCTTTTCGGAATACTGAAAAATAAAAGTAATAATAGAACTGAGCAGTGCCGGGTGGTTTTGCAATGTGGCAGGCGTAGGCAGAAACGTTTTCGTCCACGTATCGAAAATCACCAGCCGGTTGCTGGAAACAAGCCAGATTTCACCGTTTTTTGTTTGGAAATAATAGTGTGGGAAAAAGTCCAATTCTTTAGAAAACAAAAGTTTAAGATTATCGGTTTCATAACAATGAATAGCGGAAAAACTGACCGCCCAAAGTTGTTTGTTTCTATCTGTAAAACAGCGCGTTAACCAATTGCTTACCGGTTGAGAAAAATTGGGAATTACTACGGTAAATTTGTTTATATCAGGCTTATATTCGCAGAGTTGATCCAACATATTGAGAAAAATCCTTCCTTCACTGTCTTCGAGAATTTCCACCACGTTTTGCGAGTAACTTTCGAGTGGAATACGCTCAAAAGCGTCGTCATCGGTATAACGGCAAATGCCGCCTCTTGTACCTATCCACAGGCGGTTTTTCGAATCACGGAAGATCTGCGTTACCTGATCAAAGCAGAGCGATTGCGGATCGGCGCTGCTGAAATACTGCTGAAACTCATTGACGGTAAATTTGTTAAGTCCACGCAAAGTGCCAATCCAGATATGTCCGATGCTATCTTCCGCAAAGGTGGTTATTTGTTGATTGGATATATCATTGGAAATCAGTATATTCCTGTTCTCTTGCGACTGGAGCACATCATCCGCCCTGCGATCTCTTTTTTCCGTGCAGGAAAGCAGCAGGCAGCAAATTAACAGTGATAAAACAGTATTTTTCATACAGTATTTTTTATAACAGGTTTTACAAATTTACACAAAAAATAGATTCCATCACTTGTTTTAACAATATCAATAAACTTTTAAACAAATAGACAAGTCATTTACACAAATCAACAAATCATTTGAATGCTTTCGACAATGTGTATATAAGGTTTCTTCTACTTTTGTAAAATTCAAATCATAATATAAATCATATTAAATGAAAAACTCAATTTATTAACTTATTTTAATACTAAACAAATGGTAAAAATGATTTTTGACCGGATGAAACGAAAAACAATCCTGTTTTTTCTTTTCTTAATGAATGTAGCCTTTTTATCTGCCCAAAATCAGATAAAAACTTCAGGAACAGTTGTTGATCAAGGAAACGAACCTCTGATTGGGGTCAGCATCTTTGAAAAAGGGACAACAAACGGTACGGTAACGGATATCAACGGACAATATTTGTTTTCCGTCAGTCCGGGCGCTACGATTGTGTATTCCTACATCGGCTATGTAACGCAGGAAAAACGCGCTGTCGACGGCGTACTGAACATCACGATGGAGGAAGACGCCCAAAACTTGGACGAGGTCATCGTAGTCGGTTACGGCGTACAGAAAAAAAGTTCGGTAACCGGCGCTATCTCGCAGGTAAAAGCGGAAGACATGCTCAACCGTACCATTACCCGCCCCGAACAGGCGTTGCAGGGGAAAACCGCAGGTGTGCAAGTAGTGCAAGGCTCGGCGGCGCCGGGTTCGTCGCCACAAGTGCGTATCCGTGGGATTAGCTCCAACGGCTCCAACGAGCCGCTGTATGTGGTGGACGGGCGTATTACTTCCGACATCGGCGGCATTGACCCGAACGACATTGAAAGTATGGAAGTGCTGAAAGATGCGGCTTCGGCGGCTATCTACGGAATTGCGGCAGGAAACGGCGTAGTGCTGATTACCACCAAAAAAGGGATGGCAGGCAAAACCGCTATCAGCTACGACTTCCAAACCTCTATCCAAAGCATTGCGCGCCTGCCGCAGGTATTAAACGCCGAGCAGTATATCGACTACATGACCGAAGCGCAATATATCAGTATGGACAAAATCATGCAGAACTGGGACTTCAAAACAAATACCGACTGGGCGGATGTGGCTTTTGAAAACTCGGTGATGAGGCGCCATAACCTGTCGTTTCAGGGCGGTAACTCGGCAGGGGCGTACTACCTCTCGCTGTCGTACCTGAATAACAACGGCCCTGTAACGGGTAACGCCGATACTTATGAGCGCTATACGGCTACTATCAACGGCAGCTACAATATCAAGCCTTGGCTGGAAGTGGGTACGAACAACCAGATAGAATATTTTAAGCGCCGCGCAGTGCCCGACGGCAATGATTTTGCGGAATACTCAGGCAGTATCTTGTCGTCGGTGTTGCAGTTGGACCCGCTCACGCCGGTAACGTATGCGCCTGACCAATTGCCGGGCTTCATGAGCGACCTGTTACAGCAGAGGCGGCAGCTGTTGCAGGATGGAAACGGCGACTACTATGCCCTCTCGGCGTTTCAGGAAAGCGACCAAGTGCACCCATACATCCTGCGCGACAGGGGTTTTTCCGACACCAAAGGATTTAACGTGAACGGCGTGGCTTACCTGAACTTCAAACCGATTAAGGAACTCACGGTAACCTCGCGCTTCGCTTACCGCTTGTCGGGGATGAATATTTATGGTTATAACCAGCCTTACTACGCTAATGCTACTTTAGCTTCGAACAACATGTCGGTAAATGCTACCGCCAACACGCCGGTGTCCTACCAGTGGGAAAACTTCGCCAACTTTACCAAAAACTTCGGCAGACACAACATGAACGCCATGCTCGGCACGTCGGTGCGTCAGAATATGAATTTCGGCGTGGGAGGCAGTATCACCGGCAGCGATACGGATTTGGGCTTTATCAAACTTGACCCGCGCTATGCCTACTTCGCATACGCCACGCCGAACGCTACCCGCCAACTGAATGGCGGTGAAGAAACGCTCGGGGCGATGTATTCGCTCTTCGGGCGTGTGTCGTATGACTACGATAACAAATATTTCTTACAGGCGTCTCTGCGTAACGACGCCGCCGACTTGTCGCAGTTGCCTCCTGAAAATCGGCATGGCTACTTCCCCGCCGTATCTGCCGGATGGACGGTGTCGAACGAATCATTCATGGAACCTGTGCACAATGTCCTTTCGTTCCTGAAACTTCGCGCCAGTTGGGGGCAAAACGGCTCGCTGGGTAGCGCAGCCAATTACCTGTGGCGTGCCAGTATCGGTTCAACGGGATCTTATTCCTTCTATAATGCCGACTCTACTACCGGCGCTTTTATCTATAACACCGGCGCTGCGCCTACCACGCTCGGCAACCCGGAACTGGGATGGGAAAAATCGGAACAGTTAGACTTCGGTTTCGACGCGCGTTTCTTCCGCGACCGCCTGAGCCTGACAGTTGATTATTTCGACAAGGCGACGAAAGACCTTATCGTAAGCGGCGTGACGGTTTCGACCATTGTAGGCAACACGGCTTCGCCGCTTAACGCAGGAAGCATATCCAACAAGGGTGTAGAAATAGAGCTCGGGTGGCGCGACCATATCGGCGATTTCAATTACGGTATCCGCGCGAACTTCGCCTCGCTGAAAAACGAAGTAACCTACATCCACGAATCGTTAGACCGGATTAACGGTGCACAATTTCACACGACCCAAGGCATCACGGTATTTGAAAAAGGCTATCCTGCATGGTATTTTCGTGGATATAAATTCGTCGGCGTTGACCCTGCCAACGGCAACTCGAAATTTGAAGATATTGAACCTGACGGCGTGATTAACGACAGCGACAAAACAATGATTGGTAGCCCCATTCCCGAGTTTACGTATGGAATTACGCTCACTGCCGCCTACAAGGGTTTTGACTTGACCGCCTTCGGCACCGGCTCGCAGGGCAACGATATTTTCATGTGCCTCAGGCGCGGCGACCGGTTACAGGCAAATATGCTGTACGAATTTTACGACGACCGCTGGACGCCAACCAATACCACCGGTTCGCGCCCGCGTCCGGGAACGGGAGGGTCCGGCGCAAACAACGAATATTTCTTGAGCAGTGCCGTGATATACGACGGCTCATTTTTCAAGATTAAACAAATGCAGCTGGGTTACACGCTGCCGGCTTCACTGCTTGAAAAGATACGCCTCACGAACGTGCGGGCGTATGTATCGCTCGACGATTTTTTCACTTTCACCTCCTATCCGGGCTTCGACCCTGAAACGGTAGGCGTAGGCTTCGGCATGGGCGTGGACAAGGGCTACTATCCGGCATCGAAGAAAGTAGTATTCGGGCTGAATATAACCTTTTAATTATGTTTAACCTTATATAAAAAATTAAAACAAATGAAAACGATCAAAAATATACTCATCGCATTGCTTGCTACCATAGCGCTGTCGCTTGTTTCGTGCGAAAAAATGCTCGATACCGAACAGCACGGCGTGGAAACGCTGGAAACCTTTTACCGCACCGATATCGACACAGAAGAAGCGCTCACAACACTCTACCTCTACTATTCCAACTCGGGTACGTATTACAATATCTTTTTCCTGAAAAACTTGCTTTCAGACGACTTCTGGTGCGGCGGCGGTCAGCGTAGCGATAATGCTGAAAACGAAAGGCTGAACGAATATACATTCAATGCCGAACATCCGTACCTCAGGGATGCGTTCCAGAACTTCTACGGCGTGATTTATCGCGCCAACCAGATTATCATCAATGTACCCGGTGAAACGCCGGTGCAGCAACGCGCTATTGCCGAAGCCAAAGTGTTTCGTGCACTGGCGTACATCGATCTGATTTCGATGTGGGGCACGCCGCCACTGGTTGACCATCCCTTAACGCCGTCGGAGTACCAGCAACCCAACGGCGACCCAGCCGCTTTGTGGGCATTGGTCGAAAGCGACCTCACGGAGGCCATCGCCTCGAACGCACTGCGCGAAAAGGAAAATGCCAACGACAACTCGTCGTACCGTGTTACCAAACAGTTTGCGCAGGCATTACTCGGTAAGGCGTATGTATTTCAGGAAAAGTTTGCGGAAGCCATTACGCCACTCGACGCAGTTATCAATTCCCAAAAATACGAGCTGGAGTCCATCAGTGAGTACGAAAACCTTCTGCAATATACCCACGAGAATAACAGCGAATCGGTGTTTGAATTCAATTTCCTGAACGACCCCCAAAATGCGGCGGTAATCAACATGCCCTTTGCCATGACCGGCTGGCGGACGGACAAGATGAATATCAACCCTGCCAGCGATATTTATAGCGCCAACTCAACATGGGGCTTCTGCAATCCGAAAAAGGAACTGTATGATGCATTTGTTTCCGAAGAAGGCGAAAACGGCTCGCGCCTGAACCAAACCTTCAAGAACTATGACCAGTTCTTAGCGCTTGGACACAGCATTAGAACCGGCGACATGTTGTATGGGCATGAAGGAATATTCACATGGAAAACCCGCAAGGTAAAAGGGGAAATCAATCCGGGAGGCTTTTTCGATAGCCACAACAATATCCGCATCATGCGCTATCCCGAAGTGCTGCTGCTGGCAGCCGAAGCGCACCTCAAAGGCGGCGGCGGTAAGGCGATAGAATATGTAAACACCGTACGCACCCGCGCCCAACTGCAGACCAAAGGCTCGGTAACGATGGATGACATAATGCTCGAAAAACAGCTTGAACTTTGCGGCGAAGGCGTACGCTTCCAAGATATGCTCCGCTGGCGCATTGCCGAGGAAAAATTAAGCACGCAAGGCACTCGCGTACCTACATTCCACGACAACGGAACAACTACTTGGGAAACGACTAACGACCCTGCCACCGCTGGCTTCAAAGAACAGCACTGGCTGTTGCCTTTCCCGCAAACCGAACTAACCAATAACCCGAACATCAAACAAAATCCGAAATGGTAACAAATTTAAAAATAAAAACAACATGAAACAGATAAAAATATACCTCAACGCAGTAATGGCAGCGTGGCTGATGATGTTTGCCGCCTGTGAAAAAGAGGCTATCGACCCGCTGGACGGGAGGTATCCCGCACCGGAAACCTATACGCTCAGCGACCTGTTGAAGCAGGAGGCAGTGAAAGGCGCATCCACCCGCACCTTTACGCTGGAGCTCGGCAGCAGCAGCCGGTACCTTTCCGTTGAATTTGTGGGCAGCAGGCTCAGCTACTTCTTAGCGCCCGGCAGCTACACCATTGCCAACCAAAGCATCGCCAAAGCGGGCAACTACGTAGCCGGATATGGCGAAGGCGGCACCTACTGGGTTACGTCCGGCGCAAAGCTCAAGCTCACCGACGGCACAATTGCCGTAAAGCTCAACGGCGACACTTACACCATTACCGGCACGGTGATGCTCGAAGATAAGACGATAATCAAAATTGCCTACACGGGCGCTATCGTGTTTGAGCCCGACCCGGTGGCGTACACTTACACGCTGGAAACCGCTACGCCTGCTATGGGCAGCGGAGCAACACCGTTTGACCCGCCTGTGCCTATTCCCGGCTCACGGTTGAACAAAATAAGCGTATATGCCGATGGTACACTTGTAGCCTACTTTGAAGTGGTTACTGCTGACAATGCCACTTCCCTTGCGGGCAACTATGTTGTAACCGACGGACTGAAAGCCACAGGACAACTCAACTGTGGCGCTTATGTGGACATAAGTTGGTTTGGCGGAGCAGGAATAGTAGAAAGCGGCTCGTACTACTTGGATGGCGAGACAAAAATGTTTATCCGTGCAGGCGGCGGCAATATCAATATCAACATTGCCGACAATGAAGGTACGCTTACTATTACCGGTGATAACTTGCCAATACAGGACATCAGCACAGGAGGGGATTTTGGCAATTTGTCCACGCCCGGCAGCGTGAATTATCCGGATGCAACGCGCGAAGCCAGCGCACTGCCGCTGCCCAACCTGCTATCAGCTACGGTAACAGATTTGGCTGAAGTAACCAGTGGTGCCCAAACAGGCTACACCGTTACGCTGAAACTCGGCGAAGCAGGCGTAACAGCCACGCAGGGCGATTATGGTGTTACCATTGGCGGCACGGGCAAGTACGTATCAATAGACTTCAAGCGCGACGCCGGCACGCTGCCTTCCGGCACCTATAATATAAAAGCCGACGCCGAAGCAGCCGTAGGCGATGCCATAGCCGGCTATGTGCTTGACCTGGGATTTGCGCAGATAAATTCCGGTTCTATATGGGGCACTGCCACCGGTGGCGCACCTGAAGAAGCGTTTATTCTTGCCGGCGGTACGGTCACCGTAACCGAAAGCGGCGGCACATACACCATCACGGTAAATGCCACCACCGGCGAAGGCAGCGTCAAAGCTGTATACACCGGCGCTATTACGATACCGTAAACAACC
>JAIRLY010000354.1 GCA_031259075.1 Dysgonamonadaceae bacterium
GGCGCCAACGGGCTGCCCAAAACGGGTGCAACTAATACAGGCTATTATCTGCACAAATTTCTTTTCGAAGATATTAACCTCAAAGCCGGACAAAGTTCAACGTTTGCACATGCTTTCCCGCTTTTCCGTTATGCCGATGTATTTCTGAATTACGCCGAAGCAGTAAACGAATTGTATGGACCGGAGGTTGTTCCAAGCGAACTTGGTACAACGATGACGGCGCTCGATGCGATTAACAAAGTACGCACACGCACCGGCTACCTCTCCGCTGCTATTAAGCCCTTTGCTTCGGGCGAATTTACTACAAAAGACGCTTTCCGGAAGGAACTGCGCGACGAGTACGCACGCGAATTTGCTTTTGAAGACCACCGTTTTTGGGACATCCGCCGCTGGAAAATCGGCGCTGAAACACAAAAAGATATAAAACGCCTTCGTATTAAACAAGTTACAGACCCCGATACAGGCAAGAAATCTTTTGTTTACACCGTTGAAGTGGATGTCAACGCCCGTGTCTGGGACGATAAAATGTATCTTTATCCTATTCCACAGGACGAAAGGGATAAAAATAAGAATCTGACGCAAAATCCGGGTTGGGAAGAGTAGAAATGAAACCGTAACACGTTTTTAGAAACGTGTTACGGTTAATCTCCATTAAAAATGATATTCAAATAATTTTTAAAAAATAATAAATTATGATGTCTAAAAAACTTTTCATTCATTTACTGCTTGCATTTTTATTTTGTGGCAGTATGTCCGTATTTGCTCAAAGCAATGACGATTTAAACAGAAATGTAGGCAATGCTGCGGATACAGCCTTTGTAAATGGTCTTTTAAGTAAATTAAAAGCCGATATCATTATTACTGTTGAACAAGAACAGGAAATAAGTATATTGCTTGCAAAACTATACAACGATAGAAAACTGTCGGCAATGGAAGCAGAAAACGACCAAAAACTTAATAACAAGAAACTCGATTATAAGAATTTCGTTGATGCATGCAATGCTATTCTTACCGAAGAACAGCGAGATGAACTTATGCTTAAAGCCGAAGAACGCAGGCAAAACCGTATCAGTCAGTATGATGGACAACAAATAACTAACAATTAAAAAGGAAGATTATGAAAATGGCATTGTATAAAACGCTCTCTTTTATTGTATTAAGCGTAGCAACAGCAAGTAATCTACTTGCCCAATCAAGCGGAACAATCTCTATTGACCAAGATGCGTATGGTAATGACCAACAGAACGTTTGGCAAATAAATGCACAACAAAACAAACCGCTCATACTGTCGTATGAAATAGATATAGAAAGTGGCGACTTTGTGGATATTTACGAGGTAGATGCCAATAACGTCCAACATTACCTTACAGGTTTAACAGGTTCAGGCATTGGAGATGTTTATACACACTATCCGACAGGAAAAGCGGTAGTGGTTTTTACAACAGACGGCTATGCGTGTGGAAGATGTCCAGGATATGATTATCAGGGATTTACAATCAATTACAGTTTGGACGACGATACGCAAACAGCCGACAGGTTGTTTGTAGATGGACAATCGTATGTAAATGGGGATTTTACAGCCACAGGAAACTCAACGGTTGGCGGCAGTGTAAAAGTAAGCGGCAATGTTCATATACATTCAGATGAAGTGGCCGCCAGTTTTACAAACACTGCTAAACTGTTTGTACTTAATGATCAAGTCAATTATTCAATACGCTCAATCAGTAGTAAAAGTTGGAGCAGTAGTACCTATGGCATACATTCAAATGCAAGTAATTCAACAGGCAATGTTTATGGTATATATTCTACCGTTTCGGGTGTGTCAGGCAAAAAATGGGCAGGATATTTCAACGGCGGAACGGTAGAAATAAACGCTGGTCTGCTGAAAGCAAATAACGGCTTAACTGTCGCAGGCGGAGATGTAGGCATCGGCACAACCTCCCCACAATACAAATTAGATGTGAGCGGAACTTCACGCATAACAGGTAACGCCACGTTTAGCGGGAATGTGGGTATTGGAACAACTTCACCTGCATACAAATTAGATGTGAGTGGGACTTCGCGCATAACAGGCAACGCCACGTTTAGCGGGAA
Source organism: Dysgonamonadaceae bacterium (assembly GCA_031259075.1). GTDB lineage: Bacteria > Bacteroidota > Bacteroidia > Bacteroidales > Azobacteroidaceae > Azobacteroides. The sequence goes on from JAIRLY010000354.1 coordinate 2,095, forward strand.
TGTGGGTATTGGCACGACCACTCCACAATACAAGTTGGATGTAAACGGCATTGTTCACGCCAACGAAATTATACTGAATACCGCAGGGGCAGACTTTGTATTCGACGAAAACTACCGGCTCAGACCTTTGGGCGAGTTACATACATTTATTAAGGAAAACAAGCATTTGCCTGAAATCGTCCCCGCATCCATTATGGAAAAGAGCGGTATGAGCATAAGCGAAATGAATACTAAACTGCTGCAAAAGATAGAAGAATTGACGCTTTATCTGATACAACAGGAAAACAAACTGCAAAAACAGGAAACAGTCATTGAAGAATTGAAATCGAAAATCAATGAAATGGAAAGGAAGTAATTATGAAAAGATTGGCATATTTAATTATTCCCGCCATGTTGCATGCAATGATAGGGCTTGGCGGATGCGACAACAATACATTACAAAGTGATGAACAGGTTGTTAACATAACTCTTCGCGATAAAGATACCATTACCATTCAAAATTATATACAGGGGAAATGGAAGCTAATTTATGGTGAAGGTGGATTTGTATCCGGTCTTATACACCATTTCGATAATTGTACTGCTGAATTTACTGCCGGCAATCAATATATTACAGGAAGAACAGGTGCAGGACAAGATACATCAGTATATTACTGGCAAAAATGTGCGCTTTGTGCAGGTTCTTCCGATTCTGTTTATGTGATGTTTCCACGAATGTTATTATTTGAAGAAATTAAAGATGATACTTTAATATATTCAAATGCTCCCATGCTAATGAGCGAACCTGTAACTTATTATTTAATAAAAGTTGAAAATTAAGAAAGTATGAAACACTCATGTTTAATAAGCGCCCCAAAGCATGTAAACAGCTATTCGTTAACTCGTTTACTTGTCAACTCGTTAATTCATTTACACATGAAAAGATTAGCATATTTAATTATTCCCGCCATGCTGCTTGTAATAACGGTAATTGGCGGATGTGAGAAACCTGAAGAGGGAACAAATTCATCTGAAAGGCGGATCGCAAAAATTCAATTTATTTCATCACCTGATTTTTGTAATGACTATATGATTGTTGCAGGCGAAGGTGTTAATCAAGAAATTTACAAACCGCAAAATTTACAGAAAGAATATGAAATTGACGGTTTGCAAATATCAGTAACTTTTGAAACAGTTTCAGACACTACGTATAACTGTGGTTTTGCCGGTTATGTACCAATTGTTAACATTTTAATAATAGATAAAATATGAAAAAAATAATAGTTTTTTCGATCATAATATTTAGTGTCTGCTCAGAATCAATATTTTCACAACAATATATAACCGGCGGAGGACAAATAAATGTTAGTGAAACTCCTTGGCAGGTATTACTGCAAATAAATGAAAGTTATGCTTGTGGTGGTAGTATTATTGCGCCAAACTTCATTTTAACCGCCAAACATTGTGTTGAAAGTAATATACCGGGAGTTGCAATACCTGCAAATACTGTTAAAGTAATTGCAGGTATTACGTGTAAATCAGAAACTAACGCTTCAAACATATACGATGTACAGCAAATTATATTACATCCTACATTAGATGTTGCATTGTTAAAATTAAATTTGCCATTGATTTTTAACAATGCCATTAAAATGGTAAATTATACAGCGACTTCTAATGGAGCACTTTACAATACAGGCGTGAATGTAAAAGTATCTGGTTGGGGGTGGCTTACTCCGGGAGGTTACGATGCTGCAGAATGTTTGAATGCTGTGGATTTACATATTATTTCTAATGCTGATGCCAATAATATGTTAGGTGGAGGTGTTAGTGATAATGAAGTTTCTACCATTGGTGTTGGTTCTGTTAGGCAAGGAGCATGCCATGGTGATAGCGGAGGTCCACTTGTTACTTGGAGTAATGAATTAAACCAATATGTATTAATCGGTGTGGTAAGTTGGGGAATATCTGGTTGTTATGGGAATAATACAAATTCTCCGTCTATTTTCGTTAGAGTTTCTAAACTTGTAGATTGGATAGGACAAAGTATATGCCCCCTTGTAATAGCCAATCAAACTCTTACAGCCGATCATTTTTTTAATGCTTGTTGCGATATTGAAATCAGCAATACCACAATCGAACAAAACGCAAACGTAACCGTAACTTCAAATGAAAGCATCAGTATTTTGCCTCCCTTCCATGCCAAAGCGGGTAGCAGTTTTCATGCAAAGATAGAACCTTGTGAAACTGCGGCTTCCGGTTCTTCTCCCTTATTAGCAAGGAAACAGGAAAATACAGACAATGATGTAACCGAAATGAAAGAAGTAACGGGTAACTATTCCGAAATAAAAATCTACCCAAATCCTGCAACCGACTGGATTAATATTCAAATACCAAATCCGGAAAAAATACGGTATATTGAAATCTGCAATTTGCAGGGTATTTGCCTGACCAAACTGCAGGGCGCTGTTTCGGAAGAAACGAAAATCAATATTGCAAGTTGGCCGGCAGGAATCTATTTCGTTGTTGTTTCAAGCGAAGATAACTTGAGAAGTTTCAAATTGATAAAACAATAGCAACATATTTAATCTCAACAGTTTATTAAAATAACCCATGAATAATATTATATCTTTTGTTCTTAAGTATCCGTATGTGATCTGTTGTTCCTTTTCGATTTTTGTCGCTATCACTCAAAGTTACTATGGATGGAAAGCATATTACAATAAAAAATATCTCAAACAATATAAAACAGTAATATAGAATCACTGCTGTCATTTTGTTTATTTTGTCAACAGCAGCGATATGTAAAACATGGATATTCTAAACATTAATTTTTTTAATTATGTCAATCTTTTATAACAAAGTAGAAAGAGGGAACCCGATAAATCCCTCGGCTGGTAAAAAATGGTACGCCGTACTGAAAACCATCAGCCAAATCGGGGAAAAAGAAGTAGCGAAACAGATTTCCGACGAAACCACCCTCAACCGCAAGGAAGCGGAAATGGCGATGGATCAGTTCGAGAAAATCCTGTTGCATCTGTTGCTGGACGGGCACAGCGTACAGTTGGGCGATTGGGGGTCGTTCCACTTGACTTGCAACAGCAAGCCGAGCAATACCAAACAGGAAGTAAACGCCGACAACATTCAAAACCTGAATATCCGGTTTACACCGGGCAAGGAATTGAAGGCGGCTATACAAAATGCGGAATTTGTATATTCCGAAACGATGGTAAGTTAGTTTGCGTTGGGCGCTACGGATATTCGTGGATAGAACTGCGAATATTCGTAGCTGCCGACGCGAATATTCAAATTTCAAAACGCGAATATTTGGATTTATAGAATAGTTTATTAAAATAACTCATAGACAATTTTTAAAACAAATGAAAAAAACAATTTTTATTTTAAGCATTTGCTTTGCTTTTGCACAATTTACATTCGCTCAACTGAAAGTTAATTCTTTAGGGCAGGTAGGAATAGGAACAACTCCTCAATACGACAAACTGGAAGTAGCAGGAAATATCTATTTAAAAAATGCTTCTAATTTTTTGGGTACTACTGCGGGTAATATTCCGGTTACTTTCAAAGTAAATAACATTTTAGCAGGAACTACAGGCAGTTCCACAAATTCTAATGTATCTTTCGGATATATGGCCTTGCATAATCCTAATGGTAATAGCAATACGGCTACCGGCTATTATGCGCTATATGCTAATAATTTTGGCAATGGTAATACGGCTACTGGTTATTATGCGCTATACTCTAATATAAATGCAAACAATAATACAGCCAATGGTATTTCTGCGCTATATTCAAATACTAGTGGCGACAGCAATACTGCAACCGGCTATTTTTCATTGTACGAAAATACAACTGGCGACGATAATACCGCCGCCGGTTTTTATGCGCTCAATCACAATATTACCGGTAATAACAATACCGCTAACGGCACCGGCGCACTTTACGACAATGAAACAGGCAACAATAATACCGCTATTGGTTATTGTGCAAATGTTAATGCAGGGAACTTAAATAATGTTTCTGTAATTGGTTTTGCTGCAACCGTTACTGCAAGCAATCAGGTAAGAATTGGCAACAGCAGTGTTACCAGCATTGGCGGCTATGCTAACTGGACTAACTTATCGGACGGGCGGGTAAAGAAAAATATTCAAACAAATGTGCCTGGACTTGCCTTTATTAACCGCTTACAGCCGATAACGTACAACCTTAACTTAAATGTATTAGATGAACTGCAAAAATCCGACGATCCGAAAATAAACGCCCGCAGGGATTCTTTAGATAATACACTTTCTCCCGAAACAAAGGAAATTATAGCAAAAGCAAAAGCAGACAAAGAGAAAATTATTTATTCCGGCTTTATAGCGCAGGATGTAGAAAAAACAGCGAAAAGCGTTGGTTATGATTTCAACGGCGTGGATGCGCCCGAAAATGGTAAGGGTACTTATGGCTTGCGGTATGCCGAATTTGTAGTACCCTTAGTGAAAGCCGTGCAGGAACTCAGCGAGCAAAATACCCGGATGCAGGCGCAAATAGATGAACTGCTACAGGAAAAAGGTACCTTAAGAAGCGAGAATGCTACCGAAACGGCAACCGGATTGCAGAACGTGGCAAACGGTGGCGCTTCCCTGCAACAAAATACTCCCAATCCGTTCTCGCAAAATACGCAAATCAAATACTACTTACCCGCAACGATAAAAACTGCTTATTTATGTATTTATGACCTGCAAGGCGCTCAATTGAAACAAACGGCTATACCGGAAAGAGGCGAAGGTGCATATACTTTATACGGCTCGGAATTGAAAGCCGGTATCTATCTGTATTCTTTGATTGCCGACGGGCAGGAAGTGGATACGAAACGCATGATTTTAACGAAATAAAAAGAAAGGAGAAAGAAAATGAAAGCAAAAACAGTAATTTTCACTGTCCTTGTGCAGAGTTTGGCAATATCTGTTTTTTCCCAAAATATTATAAATAAGGTAGAATTGACGCCCAGATTTCCGGTTGAATCCGATTCCATATTCCTCATTGTAACATCTGATTCATTTAGCGGAGGTTGTACATATACTTCGGATGTGGATAGTATTGTCGAAAATGCCATTCACATCAGCGGAAAATATGAAGGAGATGCCAAATGTTTAGGAAAAATAGATAACGATAAAATCAATTTAGGAAAATTCAAGAAAGGGAATTACTCCGTAATCTACCGATTAATTGATACATCTGAATTTTTCCCTGTAGAAGTACATACTTTAAATTTAGAGATAATGGAAACCACCGGAATGAAGAATATCCAGCAAGAAATAATTACTGTTTTCCCTAATCCATGTTCTTTTCAAATAAAGATTGCTTTTGCACCTCCCATGTTCAAATGTGATCAATTGCAAATATTAAATTCTTTCGGGCAGGTACTTTTAGAAAAAAGAAACTTTAATTCCGGAGAGATAGTTGATACAGGTGTTTTCGCTAACGGAATTTATTTTCTACGAATTGCAGATAATAACAAATTGCAAACTGTAAAATTAATAAAAAGATGAAAAAGCTCATTGTTACGGTATTATGCATCATTCTATGCTTTGTTTCAATGGCGCAAAGTAAAACAATATCACTAAATAATTCGAATAAAAGCAGTTTTGAAATAAAGCAGGTCAGTAAAGATATTCTCTCTGTTAAAATAGAAATATCTTCTATTGAAATTGAAGATTCAAAACAAAAAAGAGAAGAGAATTTCATTACATTAAATTCCAGGGGGTTAATGCCTGTTTTTTATGTTGGCAAACCGAATATTCCGGTTTACAGCCGACTAATCGAAATTCCTTTAGAAGCTACTGTTTCGTATAAAGTAAAAAATTACGAAGAGAAGATTATTGAGTTGGCAAGCTATGGATTTAATAAAAAAATAGCGCCGGCTCAACCGTCTGTATCAAAGAGTGAAGAACCGGATGAATTTTACTTTGACGAAAAAATATACAACGAAAATCAATATCTCTATTCGGAAATATTAACTTTTGAAGAAGTAGGCATTATGAGAAGTTCCAGATTAGGACGTATTGAAATTTGTCCGATTCAATACAATCCTGTCAGAAATGAATTGCGTATTTTAAGTAATTTAGAAATTCTTGTAGAATTTGAGGGAGCTAACCATGTTAAAACAAGTCAGTTAAAAACGGGATATTCCAACAGTATATTTGATAATTTTTTAAATGGCATTATTCCCCATCTTTCGCAACAGCAGTCAACCATAGATCCAACGTATGTAATTATATCGGATAGAAAGTTTGAAAACACTTTGGCGCCGTTTATTGTACAAAAGCAGCAAAAAGGATTTAATGTGATTGTGGGATATACGGATGAAGCGAATGTGGGAACTACTACTACGAGTATAAAAACATATTTACAAAATTTGTATGAAAATCCACCCTATGGTTACAGTCCGCCAACGTATGCTCTTTTGGTGGGCGATGTTGCCGAAATACCCGCCTTTCAACAGAGTGGTCATGTGACCGATTTGTATTATTTTGATTATACAGGGGATAATTTACCTGATGTTTTTTATGGCAGATTTTCGGCGACAAATACAAGTCAATTAATTCCACAGATTGAAAAAACAATTGAATATGAGAATAATGCAATGCCAGATACTTCCTATCTGTCAAATGCCGTATTAGTTGCAGGTGCAGATAACAGTTATATGACATACAGTAATGGGCAAATGAATTATGCTGCAAATGAATATTTCAATTCCGGCAATGATATAACAGCTTATGTTTATTTGCAACCGGAGCCATCCGGGGCAAATTATTCTGCAAGTATAAAATCTAATATTAGTGATGGAGTTGGATTTGCAAATTATTCTGCACATTGCAGTTCGTCCGGATGGGCATCTCCTTCATTTACTACCGGAAATATTGCCGGTCTGCTGAACATTCACAAATATGGATTATGGGTAGGAAATTGTTGTCAATCAAGCAAGTTTGAAGTTTCAGAATGTTTTGCTGAAGCTGCGTTAAGAGCATCAAATAAAGGTGCGGTTGGATATATTGGGGCATCGAATAATACCTATTGGAGTGAAGATTATTGGTGGTCGGTCGGATTTAAAACTGTTTCTTTAAATCCAAGTTACGATTCTAATCATCTTGGCGCTTACGACCGTTTATTTCATACTCATAATGAAAATCCTTCGGATTGGTGTACTACACAGGGACAATTGTTTGTTGGAGGAAATCTGGCTGTAGAAGAATCAACATCTTCAAAAAAATTATACTATTGGGAAATTTATAATTTAATGGGCGACCCGTCATTAACGGTCAAATTTGCACCGGATTGCACCGGTATTTATTTCACCGACCAAACCGTTACCACCGATACCACCGTTACCTCTTGCGGTGACATTAACGTCGAGAACGTAACCGTTACCAACAGCGCCATACTAACGCTTCAAGCAGTGGGCGACGTCAATGTTCAAAATGTAACCGTTATCAACAGCTCTAAACTAATCATTGAAGCAGGAGGCGAGGTTAGTATAATAAAAGATTTTGAGGTTGAATTAGGGTCGGAATTGGAAATACAGTAAAATAACAAAACATTTATAATTTAATGTGTAAATCAGATGTCTCGACTTCGCTTCGCTCCGCTCGACATGACGCGCTTCCATGGTGAGTGATGAGTGAACAGGCTGCCGGCGACTTTGTCGCCGGCAGCCTGTTCACTCCCCTTTTTCCTTTGACCGTCCCGTCATGTCGACCAAGGGAGCGGAGCGACCGCGTGGAGACATCTGTTTTTAATTATGTCAATCTTTTATAACAAAGTAGAAAGAGAGAACCCGATGAATCCCTCGGCAGGTAAAAAATGGTACGCCGTACTGAAAACCATCAGCCAAATCGAAGAAAAGAAAGGAAGTAGCGAAACAGATTTCCGACGAAACCACCCTCAACCGCTTGCGTCTGTTGCTGGACGGCCACAGCGTACAGTTGGGCGATTGGGAGACGTTCCACTTGACTCGCAACAGCAAGCCGAGCGATACCAAACAGGAAGTAAGCGCCGGTAATATTCAAAACCTGAATATCCGGTTCACGCCGGGCAAGGAATTGAAGGCGGCTATAAAAAATGCGGAATTTATATATTCCGAAACAATGGTAAGTTAGGTTGCATCCGGCGCTGCGAATATTCGTGGACAAAAAGTGGAACAGCTATAATGACTATCTATGGAGCTGACTCTGTCAAAATCGGAAGTAATATAGCCTATGGAGTGGATAGTATGATTGTAAAATAATCTATTTTTTTAGGAAATTGAAATTTGAATAAACAAATTTCAATTTCCTAATTAAGAGAAAAAGATGAACAAATGAAAAAGATAATCCGGTTAATTCCTTTGTTTTTTGTCTTATCTGCCTGTAACAGATATTTAGATGTTGACAAAGAATATATCCTCCATAATTTTACTCCGGAAGAAATTAA
>JAIRLY010000394.1 GCA_031259075.1 Dysgonamonadaceae bacterium
CGACATACTGGTCAGGCAGTACGCTTTGAAGTAATCGGGCATGGAGTTCAGTTTTGCGCGTTTCAGGATGCCGGAAATGTTTTTATACAGTTGCACCTCCGACTGTTCCGTATCGTAAATCAATACGGCTTTGTTTGCGGTATTGGGGAGAATCGTTGCTCCCAGCGTGTCGATTGAAAAATTGGCATTACGGATGGTTCCGGCAATCAGGCTTCCCGCGTAGTTGCTTTTTCCTGTTCCTTCGCCGCCCGTGATGCCGAATAAATTTCCCTGCGTTCCAAGTGGCACATCGTTAATCGAAACAATCATCTCTGCTCTTATCGGCGGATGATTGAAATCTATTTCGCATGGTTTGAGAATTGACATGGTTTCACTGTATAAGTTGTCTAAATATTCGATGAATAATTTGATAAAACTCTCGCGATTGTTTCCCAAACGGAAATAATCGGAAATATCTTTTTCCTGTTTCGTTCCCGCAAGCGGCAATACCAGCCGTTTAACGCCTAAATCTGAAAGTTGCTGTGCATGTTTGAGCGATGATTCCAGTCCGGTTTTGTCCGTGTCATAAAGCAGAATTATATGTTTGAAACGGTAGGATAATTTCTTAATGATATGCTGTGGGATATTTGACGTTTCGGAATTAAAGCAAATGCCATGAAAGCCGTGTGATACCAGCGAAAGCACATCTTTTTCGCCACCGGTAATGAACAGCGTATCGCCTTTGGCGGGTAGTTGTTCCAATCCGAAGCAATAATTATCAGGTAAGAGACCGCCATACAGAAAACGGATTTCCGAAAACGGACGGTAGATTTTCACGTGCCGTTTGCCCTGATAACCAAACATGAATTCGGCATCGGAAGACGAAAAGCTAAATGTTTTGCCTTCGTTGTTTTCACTCCTAAACTCTTTCAAAGAGAAAACTTTATACGATTTCAATATTTCGGGCGTGATACCGTATTGCTGCCAAAATATCTTTTCCTTTGTGGAAAAAACCTGTTGAACAACTGAATAGGGTTTTGTCTTTTTCGGAGTTTCGGGTTGTTTAAGTGGCTCATATTCATGAATAGGTTTCGGCGAAACAGATACGACAAACGAAGTATCGTCTTCATGCAATCCCAGCGATAAATCACGGTTGATAGTTTTCAGTATTTCAACGAAATCTTTGGAATTGCTGCAATCAAGTCCTTTCAATTTTCCTACTAAGCTGAAGCAATCACCACTGTAATCATCATTTCCAAAGTCTTTCAACCGGTAACAACCGTTGCGCCGGTCGAAATACACGTTGCACGAGGCTTTTTTATCGTCGTAAAGCGGGTTCAGGAAGTTCCGCCCGACACGCCACTGGCACGGAATATAGCGCTTGAATACAGCCATTCCGTTGTCCGTCAGTTTCAAAATTGTTTCTTTATTTAGCATGGAGCAGGTAGTTTTTGCGGAACTCGTCCAAAGTTTGCGGACTGCAGGTCATCACCCGGTCATTGAGAGCCTGCTCAATGTCGGAAAGACGGTACAGGCATCTTCCCTTGAGCATAGAATAACTGATTAGCTGTTCTCTTCGAAGCCTTTGCAGTGTTTTAGTGGAAATATTTAGCAGACGCGCTACTTCCATGCTGTCTAACCAGACTTCCCGTTTTTCATCGGACAACGGTTTTTCCGCTTTCACGACAAACTCGGCTATCCGCTCTATCTTGCGGATTAACTCCTGATATGCTTTGCTTTCAAATGTAACTAATTCCATAGATTGAAATATTTTTCGGCAAAGGTCGGAGGTGGAATTATCAGGTATTGACAAGTTGATAATACTTTTTTTGAAAGTTTTCTGCATACAACTGATAATCTGCATATTGTGCGTTTTAATAGAAAGTGAGATATAAAAAACGGCTTTATAAATCGTTTTATAAGGCAGAAAAACGGATAAAATAGTCTTAATTTGGATGATTTCAAGGTAAAAACAGGGCAATAAATGGACGGTGAACTTTATATCGACTTGATAATCGAGATAAAATTAATTATCTGATAATCTGTTATTTGAAAAGTTAGTCCCATTAAAAAATAAAGTCTTCAACTTGATAATGGCTTGAAAATTGCCCTGAAGCGAAAAATGAGGGATTTTGACTAATTTTGCAACGTGAATTAAAACAGTAAGACAGGAGTAAACAGTAAGGTTGTTTACAATGAGTGATCCTGTCGATACGCATTTACACCCGATAGAAAAAGCAGATGTGTTGGAGAGTGGGTGTAGCAGATTGGCACATAATTAATGTTGACGAAATTATATATATGGACAGTTTACTAATTTTTTTGCAGAGCCTGAATGTCGAAAAGGCAATAGCGGTGGAATTTGTTTGTAACCTGAAATATATCCGGTTAAATAAATACGGTCATTTTCAGCAGCAGGGAAAGCCCGGCAAGTACATGGGATATGTTGAAAATGTAAGATTCAGGTATTACAAAACAGACATGGAAGGAAACGAACATACCCTTTGGTTTAGCAAAACCTTTCCTTTTATCGGGGATTATCATTCGTTCCTGAAGAAAACCGATGCCGAGTTGTCCGTTCAGGCAATGAATGATTGTGAAATAATCCTGTTGAACTATCATCAGATGATGGAAATCTTTGACATGAATGCGGATACACAAAAGTTCAGGGCAATGCTTGCCGAACG
>JAIRLY010000397.1 GCA_031259075.1 Dysgonamonadaceae bacterium
CGAAAGCGACTGTTATACCGAACTTGTAAAGCATGCAACGGACGAAACTTTTCAAATCACAAAGAATGATTTGCAACTGAACTTTTTAAACATCGTTGCTGATGAAATTGAAAAGAAAAACATTAATCTTCCGTTGAGCGAATTGGCTACACTTATTAGGGATGAAAATTTTTCTGCCAAACAGGATTTTGTAGATATCATCGTCCAAAAGTTTACGGCAAACATTACCGCTCAAATAGAAAACGCCCACAAACAGCGTACCGCAAACAAAGCCGGCGCTGACGTGACAGGCTCTAAACTCTATCGCCAAACTAAAAACGATTTGGAGCAGATAAAATCTCTTCTCGGCGCCGAAAGTTTGAAATATTCAAATATCGCAGACAAACTTGCACACGAAATTCTGCAATGCAGTATTGATTATTTTAATCACTACAAAGATTCGGCTATAGACCCGGGAGATATAGTAAGAATTTTGGCTAAAAAAGCGCAATCACTGGCTGTCGGGGATATTGCCAAACAAAGATGCAAAGAAAATATTGAGGCTATACAGGAATGGATTGATGATGCACCGGAACGGGAAAAACAAAAGAAAATTAAATCACCTCTTGACGGTTTATTGGCGACATTACAACTATTCGACAGTAAAATAGAAACCATTGCAAATGCAAAAGCCTTAATCAATCAGGCAAAGCCCGATTTGAATAGAATAAGATTAATATTAGGAAGTAGTGACGGCTTGTATCTTAAATTGTCCACAAGTGTGGCAGTACAGGCACAGCAATATATTATTAAAGAAGTAAACAGCGCTCAAGAAGACATTGAAATAAAGGTGATAATTAGCCGTTATCAAACTATTGATAATCTCAAAACAGTATTTAAAAATGCATGGGAAGCAACCTTACTTGTCGGAACATTGGACATGGATATGGATTTTAAGAATAATAGTTACTATCCAAATAAAAAAACGCTACAAGAATTGTGTGGTCAATTAGGAATAAGTACAATTGAAAGCAGTCCACTGATACTTCCTACTATGCCTCGTGTCGAACAGCCTCCGATATCTTCTACTAAACCTCGTGTCGAACAGAGTAATAGTGTAAACAAGTCTCCGACATCTTCTACTAAACCTCATGTCGAACAGAGTAATAGTGTAAACAAGTCTCCGACATCTTCTACTAAACCTCGTGTTGAACAGAGTAATAGTGTAAACAAGTCTCCGACACCTTCTACTAAACATCATGTCAAACGGAATAATTCGGAATTTAATAATGAGTTGCGTTGGGGGTGTTTAATTTTCATAATAATAATGATATTATTAGCAATAACAATTCCACAAATCCGACCAGTATCAATATTAATAATAATAATAGCAATAGCAAATTCACGATACATTTAGTCAATATGAAAAAGATAATTATTCCATTTTTAATACTGTTTATCGCGCAGACAACATTTGCCCAAACAGATACAGTCGTAATAACTTCCGACAGTCTTGTTATCCAACAGTTGCAACAAAACGTCAAGCAATTGAGAACGGATTTGAGAAGGCAGAGAACGGATTTTTCGAAGCGACTTTCGGTTGCGAACGAAAACATTGAAAACTTGCAATCGCAAATCGACACGCAACAACAAACTATCTCCGCGCTTGCCGACAGTCTTGGAGTGAAAATTTCCGACACACAAACAAATGCGACACAACAAGTACAAAGCGTGCAGGAAAAAGTAAACAAAAACACTTTGTACTGGATTATCGCCGTTTCGGCTATCGCTTTGTTTTCGGCGCTGTTATTCTTTTTACTATACAAAAAGCAGAAGAAAAACAGAACAGATATTATCGGGCAACTCGAAAAGACGAAATCGTCGGTAGAAGAACAATTAGTAAAAGAATTTGCCAAACAGGCGGAAGTTATGGAGTCATTGCTGAAAACTTTGCGGGAATTACCCGTAACAACAACAGGCGGCGAACCCGACCATTCTTTGGCGTTGAAACTTGCCGATGAAATTACGCTCATGGAGCGCAATATCTCGCTTATGGACAGCAATACCAAAGGTTTAAAGCAGTTAAACCGTTCTATCGGTAAACTGAAAGATAATTTGGCAGCCAACAGTTACGAAATTCCCGAACTGTTGGGAAAACCATACAACGAAGGGATGAAAGCCACAATCACGAACACCATTCAAGACGAAAACCTTGCAAAGGGAGTGGAACAGATTACAAAAATAGTGAAGCCGCAAGTGAATTATCAGGATAAGATGATTCAAGCGGCGCAAATAGAAGTAAGTGTAGGATAATAATAATTATAAAGTATGCGAACGAAAATAGATTATGGAATTGATTTGGGAACGACCAATTCCGCCATTGCAAGAATGGAAAACGGAGTTCCTGTAATAAAAAAGTCGGACACATTGAAAGATACCGTACCTTCGTGTGTGAACTTCAACAAACGCAAAGACGTATTGGTAGGCGATTCGGCATTCAATGTAATGAAAACCGACAGCGCCCGCGCTTTGAAAACCTTTGAGAAAGGCAAAACCAATACTTTTATTGAGTTCAAGCGAACCATGGGCACGACCACTGTTTACGAAAGTTCCAATATTGGGAAAAACTTTGTTTCCTCAGAACTTTCGGCAGAAGTGCTAAAAAAGTTAAAATCACTGATACAGGACGAAAAAGTATCGTCAATAATCATTACCGTTCCGGCAAAATTCAACAATCAGCAAAAAGAAGACACGATGAAAGCGGCTAAATTAGCCGGATTCAGACAGGTACAACTTTTGCAGGAGCCGGTCGCCGCTGCTACCGCTTATGGATTAGGCAGCCAGTCAAAAGACGGCTTTTGGCTGGTATTCGACTTTGGCGGCGGCACTTTCGATGCCGCTTTGGTAAAAGCGGAAGAAGGTGTTCTGTCGGTCAAAGATACCGAAGGAGACAACTGGCTTGGAGGTAAAAATCTGGATGAAGCAATTGTTGACCAAATCATTATTTCATATTTGCAGGACAATTATGCAATAAACCGAATCTTGAATAATCCGGATAAAAAACAAATGTTGCGTTCGGCGGTAAAATATTACGCCGAAGACGCAAAAAATCAGTTGTCGTTTAAAGAAACATACAGCATACTGTCCAATTTAGGCGATTTGCCTTTTGAAGACGAGAATGGCGAGGAACCGGAAATTGATTTGTCAATTACAACTGCCGATTTGGAACAGGTATTATCGCCCATATTTCAAAAAGCGATTGATATAACCAAAGATTTATTGCACCGCAATAATCTGAAAGGCGCCGATTTGGAAAAATTGATTTTGGTAGGCGGTCCCACTCATTCGCCCATTCTGCGCCGGATGTTGAGAGAACAAATTACCGAAAATGTGGATACTTCCGTTGACCCGATGACAGTTGTAGCCAAAGGCGCGGCGCTGTATGCTTCAACCGTTGACGTCGATGATGAAATTCAGGACGAGACTCGCGACGAAACCAAACTTCAATTGGAAATTAAATACGAGGCGACCTCAGTGGAAACAACGGAATTTGTCAATATCAAAGTGATGAAAGACAAATCTATCGGCATATTTCCCGATGAAATTTTTGCGGAAATTGTTCGTTCCGATGAAGCATGGAGCAGCGCTAAAACTAAAATCAGCGATAAAAAATCAGCATTGATAGAAGTCGCATTAATAGAAGGACGTTCAAATACTTTTAATGTCAATGTATATGACGGGCGAGGTAATCAGGTAGACTGCGAGCCGAATCAAATTAACATTCTGCAAGGTATCAGCGGATTGGATGGTATGCAAGTATTGCCTGGGCATATTTGCATTGTAAAATACTTTAATGATGAAGAAAAGGATTTGATTTTGCCGGTCAAAGGTCTGGAAAAGAATAATCGCTATCCTGCTACCGGCGTAACCAACGGGCTGAAAACACGACATGCCATTCGTCCCGGAATAACAAAAGATATTATTCGTATTCCTGTTTACGAAGGTGAATATAACGCTCAAAAAACTAATCCCGACTTAAATAATTTGATTTATGAAGTGATTATCACCGGCGAATCTTTACCCGCATTGCTTCCCGAAGGTAGCGACGTGGACATTACTATAAAAGTAGATAAATCGGGTTTGATGAAATTCAGCGCATATTTTCCCCTGTTGGACTATACGGAAGAGCTCGAAATTCCGATTAAAGCAATTGACGCGCCTGAGGCGAACGAATTGTCGAAAAAAATTAACAGCGCCAAATATACTGCTCTCAACGTAAACGCCACCGATATTTACAACCGTCTTTCGGCACTGGAGCAACAGTTGGAAAACGAAAAAGGCAGCGCTGATGGCAGAATGAAGATTCTTGACAGTTTGCGAAAAGAACTTCTGCAACTTGAGCCTCTTGAAAAACAGCAAGAGTGGCCTCAAATTGAAAAGGATTTGAAAGACGCCTGCTCTGAACTGGAAGAGTTGGTGAACAAAATAAAAGTAAATGGACATACCGGCAATATGTCGACGGAAAAGATTGACGCGTTCATGCACGAGTTCAAACACAAGATTGATGCGGTAATTCGAGACAAAAACAGAAGCGAAGCGAAAGAACTTATATCGGAAATCGCTACAATGGATTTCGAACTTCGCAATGCGGTTACCGGTAATGCAATGGATGTGCAGTTTTTGTATCATTTCAACAATGAGTTCAGTTCATATCACTGGAAAGATGCAACAAAAGCCCGTCAATTGATAAACAGGGGACTTCAAATGGCGGTTAGCGGCAATAATAATAATATCCGCCCAATTCTGGTGGAAATTGCCAGTCTGATACCCCGCAATGAATTACCGACAGATACATTAGGTTGATAAACAGTTTAAATTATACAGATATGGAAAAAATTATAAAAATAGTTCTATCGATTTTACTGATGTTATGTTTGGCTGATATGCCTTACGGTTATTACCAGTTCGTGCGTTTCATTGCATTGGTTGGCTTTGCTGTGTTGGCTTATTTTGCTCTCGAACAAGGCAAAAAGACAGAAATAGTTGTGTTTATTGCTTTGGCAGTCTTATTCCAGCCTTTGTTTAAAATTGCATTAGGAAGAACGTTATGGAATATAGTTGATGTGATTGTGGCTGTAGGATTAATCATTTCACTTTTTATAAAAACAGAAAAAGATGAATAAAATATACACAG
>JAIRLY010000011.1 GCA_031259075.1 Dysgonamonadaceae bacterium
TCAGTAATCCAAAATCAAACGTCTTTGTATAAAAAGAAAGAAGTAATATTCCTATTAAGAAACCTAAATCGGCAAAACGAGTAACAATGAACGCTTTTTTGGATGCCGCCACCGCCGAAGGTTTTGTATAGTAAAAACCGATTAAGGAGTATGAACTGACTCCTACCAACTCCCAGAAAATATACATCTGGAAAATATTCGTAGCGACCACCAGTCCCAACATGGAAAAACTGAACAAAGAAAGGAAAGCATAGTAACGTTGAAAACCGGTTTCACCTTTCATATATCCTAAACTGTAAACATGCACCATTAGTGATACCGTTGTAATGACTACCAACATCGTCACCGAGATCGGGTCTAAAAGTATTCCCAAATCAATATGCAATGCATCGGTAAATCGAAGCCATTCGATATTGAACGGGATTTGTCCGTCCCATTCCCCGCCGATTTTACCAATACCGAAAAAATATTGATATGCTATCGAATATGACAGAACGGTGCATAAACCCATTCCCAATGTGCCTGTAATTCCCGCTACGACAGGTTTCATTTTCCTCCCTGCCAATCCCAATAAAAGGAAAAGGAGAAAAGGCGTTGTTATGATTAATAAGCTATATTCCATTTTTCAATTGTTTACTATTACTGAAGTTCTACTGTTCCGTTCACTTTTAATTTTATTTCTTCTATACTTTCAAGTCCGTCATTATCTACCACCTTAACGGCAACAGGATAGAATCCTGCGTTTAACAGACGCTTTTGTTTTCCTTCTTTATCAATGATAACAGAGGGTTTAAATCCTTTGTCGGTTTGATAATTGAAATCCCAACTATAAAACTCAATACCCGCCTTGCTTTGCCCGGTAGCAATAAATTCGATTTCGCGTGTTCCATCTTCGTTTCTTGACAATTCGTTTATTTCGATATGGATTGCCGGTTTTTTAGCTACCGGAATAATTTCATCGACCGTTACCAGTTTAATCGTAATATTTTCTTTATTTCTCAATCGTGCAACTTCTTCGACAGCGCCCCGGCCAAAAGAAAAGGCAATGATATAGCCGACCGGCTTCGCTTCTTTGATGTTTTTATCGAATAATCTTTTATCGCTACGCTGAACAGCCGCAAAGAAGTTGTCAATAACATTCCGTCCGATATTTTCCGAACGTTTTACCTGAATGGGTGTATTGTCGGGCATTTTTCCGTCTAAGCCGAAATCGTTTCGTTGTTTCGCATTACTTATCCCGCCGAATTGCCCGACAATCCAACTCTCAAATTCAAAAGCATTTTGATAGCGAAGCATATCATAATCGTATTTATAGAGTTGCAAAGTATAAGAATTGGCATATAAGCCGGTAAACAAATCGGTCTGTTGCTGTAAGCGCAGTTCGGTTACTTTGACAGCCTGCACCGACTGGTCTATGCCTACCCAACACCGGTTGAGTTTGTCCGCCACGGCAATAGTGGTACCGCCTCCCATAAAAGGATCAAGGACTGTATCTCCTTCGTTACAGGCACATTTGATAATGCGTTCGAGCAGAGCCATGGGTTTTTGAGTGGGATAGCCGATATTATTCGGACTACCTTTCGGATAACGGGCGGCAATAGCAATATCCGTCCACCAATCTTCCGGGATTTTTCCTTTTTCGTTCAAAATACCTTCTTCCGATTTTATTTTTCCATCATAAAACGTTCCCGAACCTTTTAGTCCTTCTTTATAGTTTGCTTCGGTTTTCGTATTATAAGGTATTCTGATATCATCTATATTCGCCGTATAGTTATCTCCTTTCGCATACCAAAATATAGTATCATGTTTTTGAGGCAATCGATGTTTTGTATTTGATGCGGAGGTATAGCACCATGCTATTTGATTGATTAATTTATGTTGTCCGAAAATTTTGTCTAAAATATCTACACGTATGTAAGCATCTGCATGCCAGTCGCAATGCAAAAAGATAGAGCCTGTTGGTTTCAAAACGCGATACATTTGTTCTACCCGTTCCTTGAGCCAGGCAATGTAGTGGTCGATACCGCCTGCCCATCTGTCCTGAAAACTGCGTACCTCCCCTTCATCGCCCCAGATGATCTCATAGTCGCGATTGCTGAAAAACGGCGGATCCAGATAGATTAAATCTATCGAGTCGCTATTCATCGCCTTCAGGACTTCAAGATTATCACCGAGTATTAATTTATTTACTGTCATTGTTGCTGCATTTGATTTTACGCTCTCTGGAAAATACAAAGTATAAGCAAATTATCCTTTCATTTTATTTACATTCTTAATATCAATGTTTCCTATGCTACGGTAGGCATTGATAATGATAGCCAATGCGATAGCTGTTTCGGCAGCGGTAATGGCAATGCCGAAGACAGTGAAAAACATTCCTTCCAATTGTCCGGGAAATAAATAGCGATTAAAAACCGCAAAATTGATTTCAACGGCATTCAATACTAATTCCAATGATATCAGAATAGCAATCATGTTTTTCCGGGTAATAAAACCATAAATCCCGATGAAAAACATCAATGTGCTGATTATCAGATAATATTCTATTTGTATCATAATTTTATCTTTTTCTTGCAATTAAAATTCCCCCGATAATCGCTGCCAGCAGCAGGATACTCAACACCTCAAAAGGCAATAAATACTGATATTTTTCCGTTCCCATCAAGGTTTCTCCTATCAATTTCATATCAATTTCCCGGTCGCCTTCCATGCTTGTGTTGTCCGAATAAACAAACCGATGTTTCAATAAAGCGAAAGCCGTTACTGCGATTCCGCCGATAAAAGCCAGTGCTCCATAAAGATATTTCTGCCATTGATGTTTTTCCAAGACCGTTTCTTTCGAATGTGTCAGGAAAATGGCAAAAATGAATAATATCAGAACCCCTCCGGCATACACTGATAACTGAACGGCTGCCAGAAAGTGATAATTCAAAAACAAATAAAAGCCGGCTGTACATATCAGTACCAAAAGAAGATAAGTTGCCGACCGCAATAAACTTTTGGCTGATACCGACAAAACGGACAAAACCAAACTTGCTATGCCCAAACAAGCAAATAGTATCAAATTAATTATTGGATCCATATTTTCGTAATTACATTTTCGTCTTTCGTTTTATTTACTTTTTTTTATCAACGAAGAACCCTCCTTATTCAGCGTTTCGTACAATTTGGGTCTCGTAAACACGGCATGTTCAAAATTATTCGACCACGCAATCGCGTCTTGCGGACAAGAAATCGTACACAAGGAGCAGAAAATACAACTCCCTATATCATAGATGTATTTATCCAATACTTTCTTTTCTTTTCCGGTTGTTTCGTCCAATTCTTTCTTACTGATTACTTGAATAGTACCATTCGGGCAATTCATCCCGCAAATCCCGCAAGCCGTGCATTTGTGTTGATTGTTTTCATTGTGAGGCATAATCAATTGTCCACGCAAACGCTCGTGAGGAAATACTTTACCCCGGTTTTCAGGATATTGTTCCGTCACTTTCGGGCGGATAAGATTCAGCAAAGTGATGTACATCCCTTGCATTAATCGCCAGATTCCCAGCAATACATTCTTTATATAATCAATCATCTTCATATTATAAATAGATTACCCAAAGAGCCATTAATACAATATTCAGCAAACTAAGCGGCATGAGAATTTTCCATTCGAGGTTCAACAACTGGTCGATCCGCAAGCGTGGCATTGTCCAGCGTACCCACAAGGCTAAAAATACGCAGAAGAATGTTTTCCCGAAAAACCACAACACCGGCGGAATATAATCCATTATGCCGTTAAACGATTCCCAACCCGGAACGTGCAAAGGCATCCATCCTCCCAAAAATAAAGTAGTAGCAATTGCCGCGATAATGAACATATTCAGATATTCGGCCAAATAGAAAAACCCGAATTGAATACCCGAATACTCCGTATGATAACCGGCGGTCAATTCCGATTCGGCTTCCGGCAAATCGAAAGGACCGCGATTGGTTTCGGCATGTCCGGCAATCAGGTAAATCACAAAAGCGATAATTGCCGGAATACCGCCGCGGAAAATATTCCATGCGTAATCCTGTTGTTCCACAATCACAGACAATTGCATTGTTCCCGAAAGCATGATGATTGTCATGAGCGACAGACCGCACGATAACTCGTAGGAAATCAATTGCGCTCCCGAACGCATGGCTCCAATCATAGTATATTTGTTGTTTGACGACCAGCCGGCCAGCAAAATTCCGACTACTCCCAAAGAAGAAATAGCCAGCAAATAAAATACGCCGATGTTAAAGTCCACTGCATGAAGCCCTTTATCGAACGGAATAGCCCCGAACGTACAAATGGAAGCAATAATCACTAAGAACGCCGCCAAACGGAACAGGAACGGATCTACCCGGTTTATCTTGATTAACTCTTTCAACAGGATTTTTATCATATCTGCTACCGATTGAAGTATCCCGAAAGGACCTACCCGCGTCGGGCCTAAGCGACATTGGAAAAAGGCGCAGATTTTTCTTTCTACATAAATAAGTATTAATGCCAATACTGCATAAGCAGCCAAAATAACAGCGCCTATCAGCAAAAACTCTATGAATAACGCCCATCCGTCGGCCAAATAAGTACGGAGCAACTCGTCTATCCAATTTGTAATTACATTAAAATGAAACATATACTAAAAATAAAAGGTAAAAAATAAAAAGATAAAAAAACATACATATACAATATTCTATTTTTTATTTCTTATTTTTTAGTTACTAATTATCTATCTATACAAGGTACTACATAATCCAACGATCCTCCCAGCATAATTAAATCGGCTACTTTAGTACCTGCGGCTATCGCTTTTAAAGTATTCACCAAAGTCATACAGGGAGACCGGAATTTGACGCGATAAGGATATTTTTCCCCTTTACTGTGGATATACACATCAAATTCGCCGCGAGCGCCTTCTACCCGTTGATAAAATTCGCCTTCCGGCAGTTTAATAATTGCTTTTGTCTTAGCTGCATAAGCGCCTCCCGGAATATTGTCTATCAATTGTTCAATAATTTTTAAGGATTCTTCAATTTCATCCAAACGAATAATATATCGATCGAAAGTCAAACCGTCCGAACGAAGCACTTCTTTAAAATCTGCATGACGATAAGCGGCATACGGATCGATTTTGCGCACATCGTTGCTCCAGCCCGAAGCGCGTCCGGTTGGGCCTGTTGCACCCAAAGCGATTGCTTTCTCTTTACTCAGGTATCCCACATCTTCCATACGTCCACGCGCAATGGGATTGCCGGTGAATAAAAGATGATGTTCCTTTAGCATCTTACGCATGTAAGGGATAAATTCTTTTACTTTCCTTTGAAAATTAGGATGAATATCGGTCATTACTCCTCCGATAACACTGTAATTGGCCATCAAACGACCGCCACAGGTTTCTTCAAAGATGTCCATGATTTTTTCCCTGTCGCGCATTCCGTAAACGAAAGCCGTAATCGACCCCATGTCCATTGCCATACATCCCCAACCCAATAAGTGGGAAGCAATACGGGTCAATTCGTCTATGATTGTACGGATATAGTGTGCCCGTTCGGGAACGTCTAATTCCAAGCCTTTTTCAACAGCCAGACACATGCCGTGCCGATGGATTGTTCCCGAAAGGTAATCCATCCGGTCTATCAGATGCAATATCTGCGGATAAGTATATGATTCGCTCATCTTTTCAATGCCGCGATGAATGTATCCGAAATTGGGATCTATTTTTTTGATTATTTCGCCGTCCAATGAAACGCGGAGATGAAGTACGCCGTGAGTTGCAGGATGTTGAGGCCCAAAATTCACGACATATTCTTCTGCTTCGAATAATTTCCGGTGTTTTTCCAATCGTTCGCTTTCAAGAATGGTTTCAATAACCGGTAGATTCTCCATGTCATCTAAATTCTCGTTTTCTAATGGAACCGGATTTAATTCGGGATTAGCGTCATAATCTTTTCGCAGGGGATAACCTTTCCAATCCTGACGCAAAAACAAGCGGCGCATATCGAAATTACCCACAAAGCGAATGCCGAAAAAATCATAGACTTCCCGTTCATACAATCCTGCGGATTCCCACAAATCGGAAACCGAATCCAAAAGCGGATTTTCCCTGTCGTCCGTACGAGTTTTCAGGGCGATAATGTAGGAAGGAAATTGAGTCGCCGATAAATAATAAGCAGTTCCTAATGCATCTTCATAGTCTAATCCGACAATATCCATCAGGAAGTCGAATGATAATCGGGTATTTTCTTTCAACAGGCGAGCCGTTTCGAGAAGATTTTCTTTGGGAACGGAGACAGAATAACTTTTACCTTTCTGTTCTATGGTTGCAAACGGAAGTTGAGCTAATAATTCATCAATTACTTTCATAGTTCACCTCCTTCTTTTTTCGATTCGTCCGAATGGGGCTGTTTAGGAAGTCTGAAAAATTCTTGCATTTTGATTTTGCGGGCCAACTGCATCATGCCGTAAATCATTGCATCGGGACGGGGCGGACAACCGGGAATATACACATCTACCGGAATGATTTTATCCACTCCCATTACGGTGTGATACGAACTTTTGAACGGGCCGCCGCAAATAGCGCAACTACCGAATGCCATTACATATTTCGGTTCGGCCATTTGGTCGTATAACCGTTTCAATACCGGCGCCATTTTATGTACGATGGTGCCGCAACAAAAGACCACGTCTGCCTGACGGGGGCTGTTGCGGGTTACTTCCCATCCGAAGCGGGCGAAGTCGTAGCGGGCGGCTCCCAGACACATAAATTCGATACCGCAACAACTCGTTGCAAATGTCAATGGCCAGACCGAATTGGAACGTCCCCAATTAATCAGGTCGTCCAGTTTGGCAATTGCGATGTTGACGCCGTTGGCTCTCAACTCTTTCAAATATTCTTCGAGGTATTCGTTTTCTTTGAAATCCTCGTACTTCATGTTCCGGATGCTAATATTTTTCACTTCCATTTCAAAGCTCCTTTCTTCCAAGCGTAAGCTAATCCAAGCGTAAGGACGACAAAAAAGAATGCCATACAAATCAACCCTTGTATTCCCAAATCTTTCATGATACTTGCCCACGGGAACAGAAGGACAGTTTCTACGTCGAATACCAGATACAAAATTGCGAAAAGATAATAACCCACTTTAAACTGAGTCCACGAGGTTCCACGTGTAGGGATTCCGCACTCATAAGGTTCGCCTTTTACAGGATTATTGGATTTCGGCGCCAGCAACCACGCTATCAGCAAGGCGGCTACTACCATAATAACGGCTGTTAATAAAACAACTAAGAATAATGCAGAATTAGTCATAAGCTAATAGTATCAATATACAAATGTGCTGTCGGCACATTGAATTCGAGCGCAAAAGTATAAACTATTTGGCAGGGATGCAAAGATTTTGAAGATTAATTACATATTTAGGGCATAAAGTATATCCGAAAATTATCTGAAAACTAAAAACCGGTTGGGTGCATTTACTACTTGAATCTGCGGGATGGAGATTCTCCACTTTCGTTGTTTTTAAAAAAAGTTGTTTATTTTTGTATCTTAAAATTTAGAAACGAAGTTATAGTCATTCGGAAGAAAAGAATTGGATTAAAAATGGAGTTGAACAAAATAAAATATGCACTACTCAAATCGGGATGGATTTTAATATCGGTAATCCCTCTGCAAATCATGTATTTCCTGTCGGATTTATTATTTTACCCTTTTTATTATATTGTGAGATATCGCCGGAGGATTACACGGAAAAATCTGATTGAATCTTTTCCTAAAAAGAGTTTGAAAGAGATTATAACAATAGAAAAACGTTTTTATCATTTCTTTATTGATTATATTTTTGAAACTTGTAAATTAGCTGCTTTTTCGCAGGAAGAAATAAAAAGAAGAATGCATTTTGTGAATATAGATGAAATTGAACAAATTCTTCAAGAAAAAACATCGATTTCAGTTTATTTAGGTCATTATTGCAATTGGGAATGGGTGAGTTCGCTGCCTGTCAATTATAATGTTCCGGTAGTATCGGGACAAATCTATCATAAATTGCACAATCTCAATATAAATCGACTTTTTCTTTACAATCGAAGCCGTTTTAATGCTGTAAATATTGAGATGAGAGATACTTTGAGATGGATCCATTCGAAAATAAAAATGAAGGAAACGCTGATTATCGGCTATATTGCCGACCAAGCGCCTAAAAGAACCGGTATTCATTATTATACCGGTTTTCTCAATCATACGACTCCGGTGTTGACCGGAGCTGAAAGAATTACGAAAAAATATGATTTTAAAGCCTACTACCTGAATATTTGCAGGAAGAAGAGAGGATATTACAGTGCCGAATTTATTTTGTTGCACGATAATCCCAAATCTTTACCGGATTTTGAATTGACGGATCTGTATTTAAAACAATTGGAAAAAACGATTCAAAGCCATCCGGAATTTTATTTGTGGACACATAACCGCTTCAAACGTTCGTTTTCTATTGACATGTAAGCCGCAAACGGCTATTTTTTATGTTGATAAATCAAAAGGCCGCCTTGCAAAAAACAGCAGGGCGACCTTCCGCAAAGAAAACTTTCATTTATTTCACTGTTACTCGCTTGCCTGTCGTATGTGATACAAATTCGGGAGCATATAAACACTGAATCGTTGTGATGCCGTTGGAATAATCGCCCGGACGAGTTACGTATAAGCTGTATTCGAATACATGCGTTCCTTTCGGCAAAGCAGAAAAGAAGAAGTTCATCGAAGCGTCTTTCGGAGCTTGATAATAAATCAATCCTTGTTTCCATTGAATTTCCGAAAGCGAATGAACCGGTTCGAAACAGGACGCGCGCATGTCTTTCAAGAGAACATATTCCAGATCGCGGTCGGTGCGGACGGTCAATCGGACCGTTACTTTATTTCCTGTTTTTAACGGATTGCTTTCATTAACCGGAATTAGCGATTTTCCTGTGGCGGTTATTTTCTCAATAAACAACATTTTGTCTACATTCAATTCGTTTTTTGCCGAAGTAATTTTATCCAGGTCTTCAAAATATTGCCAATAGATAGCGCCCCATGCAGGTCCTTTGTCGGATTTGGAGATCGTTATTTGATGTAGCGACGAAAAGTTTTCCGTCGTTGCGGCTTCCCAAATTTCTTTGAAATAACCGGTTCCCGCTTCTTTCCGGGAAGTGTCGACGGTTTTGTTTCCTAATTGTATATTTACTTTCCCTTCGCTTTCCAAGAGATTGTTGCCCGTTTTCAGCAACATACGAATAGCGTTGACTGTTGCCGGAACACTTTCCCATTGTTGGGTTTGTTTTTGTTTCAACAGCCAAAGTTTCATTTCGTCCATTTCCGTATCGTTTGCGCCGACTTCGTCGAAGGCTTCCATGATAAATGTGTGAACGCAAACGGCGCTCTGAGTCATAAAACTGTTCATGTAGTTATTGGCCCAGTACATTCCGAAATCTTGTTTGTGTCCGGCATGTTCTCTCAACGATTTCAGAATAGCTTGAGCCGTTTGAATGTTTCCATTTCGTTGCATGAGCATAGCCGCTAAGGCATAATGATAGAAATTAGCCGTATTCGGACGGTTTTTTTCAATTATTCCGGTGTAGAAATCAGCCGCTTCTTTGGTTTCTTCCAATGGAATATTTTTATAGAGGGAACGGACAAAAAGATATTCTAATTCATACGTTGAGAAATGCGATTTTTTCTTCCAATCGGAATGATTCTTTTTTTCCGCTTCAAAATGTTGTTTGAATTTACGGTCGATAAAATGAATGGCTTTTAATTGTATTTCTTTCAATTCTTCTGTTTCTTTCAGTTCTTTCATTGCGTAAAGCAACCACTGCGTAATGGAAATGTTGCTTTGCATTCCTTTGAACCAAGGCCATCCGCCTTCTTCGGTTTGCAAGGATTTTAATTTATCCCATGCCTGCGCCTTCAGGTTGCCGGAACGATTGACGTCGAACAGCAAGGAAAGACGTTGTTTTTGTTCCGATTCGGATTTGGCCTCCATTATCCACGGGGTTTCTTCCAGTAAGATGGCTTTTAGTTCTTCATTTTTTTCTAAATTGGAGAGTAGCGTTTCTTTTGTTCCACCCTGTTTTGTCCAAATGTCAATGATTGATTTGATTTTTGGCGTGCTGTTCACAATCTGAGTAGCTAATGTATTGGAATAACAGGCTGCAAACCACGACAAAATATTGTCGGTTTGAGGTGTGGCGAGAGTTGGCAGCGCCTGAATTGCATACCAAACGGGGTTGCTGGAAAATTCTAATGTCAAACGATAATTTTCCAGTGTCGGCGAAATCTTTTGGGCTAAATTATCGAAAGAGAAACGGCGAGTTTGACCTCCTTGCACATTCAGGGGAAGACTTTCTGTGACCATCATTCGGTTGGGAAGAACGGGAAGCAGATGTTGCTCGCCATCGCTGAAAAGAGGCGATTGAGCGACAATTCTTATTCCGGTCAAATCCGGATTACCGGGAACGTCGAACGTCCAATCGACGGAAACCGTTTTTCCCGCTTCCACTACAAAGGGGCGAGAGTTGTCGATTACGTCAAATCCTTTTTTATTGGTAACCGGATCAAAAAAATCAATGATTACATTCCCACTTATCGTTTCTTCCGAAAGATTGGATATATTGGTTGTAATCGTAGTTTTATCGCCGCAACGGATGAATCGGGGAATATTCGGAGTAATCATCAATTGTTTTTGACTGATGATTTCTTTAACGATTTGACCGTATTTTAAGTCTTGCGTATGAGCCAATCCCATCAGCTTCCATGTAGTATTGCTTTCGGGAACGGTAAAAGAGATTAAGGTTTCGCCTGTTTCATTGGTTTTCAAATGCGGATAAAAGAAAGCCGTTTCATTGAAATTTTGTCGGATTTGAACTTCTTGCGGTTCTTGTATTTCATTTGCTTGCTTTGCTTCTGCTTGAACCTCCGAAAGCTCCACAGAAGCGCTTTCGAATACGTCATTCACCGCGCTTGCAAATAACACGTCGCTTGATTTTCTTAATTTAAATGTATTTGCTGTTAAATTGAATCCGAACCAATTGAAGGAATTGTAATTGAAAGCGGGAACATCCGCGTCTTCTTTTGAATGTTGGAAAGAATCATGCGAAGAATTAAATTCATTCCCTTGTTGATTATAAATTGATCTTATATCAATGTTTCTTGTTGGGTTGAAATTCCATGAGTGTTTTTGAATTTTATCCAAAGACGCATCGTACATGCCGGCTAATAATTCGGCGACTGCCGGATTCTGACTTGCGTCTTTCAACGATATTTTCCATTCTTCTTTTTGTCCGGGTGTTAAGCGATCCCTGAAAACTTCCATTTTCAGGTTTAGATTTTTATCCGGTTGTTTCTTGTTGATGACGACATTTTTTGTGAAAACTTTATTTTCTTTCACAAAAGTGAAAGAGGCGGATATTCCATCTCCATAGGATTCTAAAAATGGAATTTTTATTTTTTTATTTTCGTTGTTTAATACGAAACGGGAAACGGCTAATTTTGTATTATTTTTAAACAGTTCGTAAAGGACGTAAACGTTTTGAGCGGAAGTCCCATAAATGATTTCTGCGGTTTCGCCTGCTTCACAAGTTGTTTTAGGAGTTATCAACCACTGATATACCGGAATAGGCGGTTGTTTGTCGTCGAGGGAAGCGAGTGAGAAATCCTGTTGAGTTTCGACGTTTCGGCCTTTATCGTCATTTGCTTTTACAAGTATCCGGTAACGTCCGGAGGGAAGTATTTTTAACGCACTTAAATCAATTTCTTTACCGGATTCAAAGTTTCCGGAAAGTATCTTTTTGTCTTGCTCCCAATCGACGGCGCTCCAATTGAATTGAGTTTTGTCTTTTAATGTCAGGCGATATATCTCAAAAGCGCCTTGAACGGAAACAGGTGTTTCGGACAAATTGAACGCATTGATTTTAATTTGAAAGTTTTTTTCTTTTTCTATTACATCCGGTAATTCGACAATTGATAAATGCATGGATTTATCTCCGATATAGAAATGAGTTTGGGCGCTTTGCGTTTCCCCGTTGGTGTCGGTTACGGATGTTTCAACGATATAAGTGTAAGAAACGTTTTTCAAAGCCCGGTCTTCAAATGTTTTTTCTGCTATAAAACGGATGAAAAAATCCCCTCCATCTGTGGTCTTGACTTCTCCTTCGGTCACTTGAACCGGATCTCTCCAAATTCTTGCAAACAGCCAATGGTTTTGACGGGTAATCCGGTATTTAACCGTTGCCGCTTGCAGATTAATGCCGGAAAAAGTTTTGGCGTTGCCGCTTATCGTTATTTCATCACCGAAAGCATACGTTTTATCTATGTCTTCAAATTGAATATCAAATGCAGGACGTTTGTATTCTTCCACCCGGAAAGAGATGTATCCGCCATCGTTGTTTGATTGTAAGGTGAAATGACCGGTTAGTACTCCTTGCGGTAACGTAAATTCGCCGCTGATAGAGCCAAATTCATTGGTTTTGAACGTCTGTTGAGTAATTTCTTTGGTGTTTGCATCTCTTAGCGTTAGGGTATAAGTCTTATTTGAGACGACTTGTTCCGTTTCTTTTCCTGTCAGGATGGCGATTCCCTTGAAATAGACGGTTTGTCCGGGACGGTAAATGCTTCTGTCTGTAAAAAGATTGAGTTTGGAATTGGTTTTTTCAGTAAAGCGATAAGTTGAAATCCAGGGAACAGAAGACGTTCCCAATGCAGTATCTTTTTCAAAAGAGGCGTTATAGAAATTGCTTTCTTTGTCGGAAAGAACGGATGCAATCCCTAATTTATCGGTTATTATCGTTTTCGTTTTATTCAATACCAATACATTATTGTTCCTTTTGTAGAAATTGATTTGAGCGCCCTCCATCGGTTTTCCCGTTAACCGGTCCACGACTAAAAATTCCCATTGATTGTCAATTGCTCTTGAGACGGTTGCTAAACGGCTTACCGAAAATTGACGATTGGCTTTTTCTTCTTTTAGCCCATCGGCATAAATCACGTATTCGTAAAGTCCCATGTCTTTTGCCGGAATGTGGATTGTTGTATCTGAACTTAAATAAGGATAGTTATTGGTCAATTCAATTTCTTTTTTCTCGATCAAAGTTCCTGCTTTGCTGTATTGTCCTTCTCTATTATGCAAAGAAACGTTTACCGGCATCTTGATTTTGTATATTTCAACAGTTAATGTATTGAAATTTTTATAATTGATTTTTAGCGTCAATTCTTTACCCGGATAAACCGCATTATCCGATTGAACGGATAAATTACTTTCGGTTATTTGATTCAAGAGATTTTTCAGCAGACCTGTTTTTTTGTAATCGGGATAAGTTTTAATACCGGACTCGCAAATTTCGTAAGCCTTTTTGAGGTAATCGGTTGCAATTTTTTCCGTATTGCGCTCATTAAGGTAGTAAATGGCTTCCCGATATAAAATTTCTACACAAAAATCAGCCTTTTCGTATTGATTTTTTAACCGGTCGAGCGCTTCTAAATACAGTTTTCCCGCATCATCGGTTTGTGTGTTGGTTTTCACAAAATCCAACCGGTCTAAGTCTGCCGACAATAAAGCTTCCGGATTGTTTTCTTCTAATCGAAAAATCAACAACTGTTGATATAGTTTTAATATTTGAGATGCAAAGTCCTGTTTTTCAGTCTGTATATTCAAATTTATAAATTCTTTGGCCGGAAGAAAACAGGTCTTTTGGGAAAGTTTGGATTGATGATTCGCATTTATATTATTCAATATCTCAATCCTGTTGTATAAGAGAAAATCATAAAGAGTGGGCCGGAGATTTCTCGAATCTTCTCCTTTCGTCAATATTTCTTTGTAGTCCGACACATTTGTTTTCTGCAATTCTTGATCCGGAATCAGAGATAAAGCGCTTAGGTCGTTTATTTTCCGAATAAAAAGATTACCGGACCATTCGCGCATATCATCCGGAATATATCCGGTTATCGCAGTTCGCCGGTTAATCAAATATGCATTGGCTTGATAATATTTAAAGTATAATTTAGCTAAAAGCGAATAAAGAATGGCTTGTTCTACTTTATTGTTATCAGTTGTAGCAAACGCTTCCATTTCTTGAATCCGCTCCGGCAACCGGTCTTTATCTATTGCCGTTTCATATTTCAACTGATAGATAAACGTTTTTATCAATTCGGGACTGTTTCCTGTTTTTAACGCCTCCTGATAAATCTGATTTACCATAGCCGACGCCGATTGTGGGAGCGCTTGTTTTTCCAGAGAGGCGACTTCCTCCCATTTCGGATTTTGTGCATGGATTGAAAATATCGACGCAATAATCGTAAAAATAAATAAGTTACGTTTCATACGAAAATAAACTAAAAGTTAAAAACTAAAAAGACTGATTATTAATAGTTTGGATCGGAATCCATACATTTTCATGCTCTTGGGTGTATAAAATACATGATTGTTTCATATCTTATTGTTAATTAAATGAAACAAAGTTACGTAAAAAATCAGACATAAGAAAGCGGTTCAATTCATTTCC
>JAIRLY010000076.1 GCA_031259075.1 Dysgonamonadaceae bacterium
TGTAATAAGAATATTTTTAGCCATTATTTTACTAATTTTGTGCAAAAGTACAAAATAATATGATTCAATACCGAATCTTACCGGCAGGCTTTTTCTATGCGGATGGAGGAGCCATGTTCAGCGCTGTTCCCAAAAGGGCTTGGAACAGGAAGTATCCATCCGATGAACAAAACGACTGTATCCTGGCAATGAACTGTGTGTTAGCATGGAACGACAGCCGAATAGTCTTATTGGATACCGGAGTCGGTTCGAAAGATTTAGGGAAACTGGCTTATTATCGGTTTTTCGATTTGAAAGATATGGTCGATGGAGTTCGTTTTTATGGATTTGAGCCGGAACAAATCACCGATGTTGTTCTTTCTCATCTTCACTTTGACCATTGCGGGGGCTGCACAAGGAAGGATGCTTCCGGTAAATTAACGATTACTTTTCCTAATGCCATCCATTATGTGGGAAAAAAACAATGGGAAAACTACCTGCATCCTCATGCCTTGGAAAAGGATTCTTTTCGTCCGGAAGATATGATACTCGTCGAAGAATCCGGACTGTTGCGAAAAATTGAGCAAGATTTTGAACTTTTCCCTGATTTTAGAATCGAACTGTACGACGGACATACACCCGGACAATTGGTCTCCTTTTTCACTTCCGGGGAAAAACAGATACTCTTTCCGGGCGATGTGATTCCTACCCATGCGCATCTCTCCGACGAATGGATTTCAGCTTATGACGTCCATCCGCAGGATTCTTTCAATGCCAAACGGAAAATGAAAGAAAGGATAAAAAATAAACCCACGCTCCTGATTTTTTATCACGACGCTTATTTCGTTAATTCACATAAGAATAACGTACAACTACTATGATAAATCTGCATCTCACAAATTTATTTATTTCATATCCCTTATTATTTTGCAATCGAAAAAGCAAAGCCGATTCCGACTGATAGTCGTAATCCTGTCCAATCTATTCCGGCATTATACTCCTTGCCGGGAGTATTGTACTGATAATAATAAGTATAACTACTGACATAGGGAACGAGTATTTCAATATTTTCAATAGTACTTTCGTAAGCTGTTTGTAATTTACCCTGATTATCAAATAAATAACCTGCACTGATATTCAAGAATACCGTATTTTTAAACTCCAATTGAACGCCTATATTCGGTTGTACATACCAATTGGTTGAACGAAACTTGACTGTTTCGTCAAATTCGTCAAATTCGTCAAATTCGGTATTATAGTTGATAAATCTATCATTGTAGAAGTTACTGTAATGCGGTTTAGGGTCATACAAAGTGAAGAATCGCTTATCATTGAGTTTGTTGTATATAGCTCCTGTGGCGACACCGGCATGGGCGGTTAACCGAAAATGATTATTCAAAGGAAACGACAAAAAATGAATTTTGTAATACAAACCCAAAGCATCTCCCGAAGCAATCATATCTTCTTTTATTTCTCCTGAATAATCGGCTAAATGATTGCGTCCGCCGGAGGTCAGGTAATCATATTTCAGTCCGATTTCGTGAATTGAAAATTTGACGCCGAAAGAAACGTCATGAAACAATCCTTCGGGAAAAGTTTCCGTACTTTTATAATTTTCGAATATATTTTGTACTCCTTCTACGCTTTTTTCCTGCATGGTTTTCAAGTCGCCCAAAAGATACTTTCCATAGCCGAGAGAATATCCGGCAACAATTTCCTGCGCTTGTATAACAACAGGAATAAATAAGCAAAGAATGATCGCTATTGATTTTATCTGTTTTTTCATTGGATTTTTGTTTATTAAAATTTAATCTAAGTACATATAACCGTATTCCTGCAAAGAGGAAAGATAATTCTCTTTGAAACAAGCTTGTATTTCGTATCTAAAGTAACTAACATTGTCCGGTAGTGTTATATCAAAAAATACTTCGTTTGTTAGATAATAAGAAGAACCGATGGAATAATAATAGATATGTACTTCATAACGATCTATTTCTCCATAATAAGGATCCGGTTTTTCCCAACTCAGCCGATAAGTTCGGTTACCTTTTTCTTCACATTTAAGATAAAGTAGAGGAATTGGTTTAGGATCCGGAACAAATTTCCACTCAACTACTTTTTCAAGATACTCATAACCGTTTACTTCCGCTATACTTTTTGCCGTATCCGGTAACAATCGCATTTCACATTTTAAAGAAAACGATTGTATGCCATAATTATAGAAATTTAAATAACCATCACCCCAATAAACCGAACCGAAAAAATCTCCGGAAAGATGAACATGGTAAATCCGGTAATTGTCCGGACCTTCTAATGTCCATTTTACATGATCGTAATAAATAATATATTCCCCCTTATCATTCACAGGTGCGTTCAACTTTATGTCAATAATCTGATCTTCTTGCTTTTTCAACTCAACGTAGTTGATGTCTTCCAATTCATATTCACAAGAATACAGGAAAATAAACAAAATGACAAAAAAGCAATTGATTAATTTTTTATGCATAATATCTTAAATTTTTAGTTAATATGTATTCTTAAGTTAATTTTCGCAAAGGTAACTTAATGTTTTGGGTTCTGCAATATTTATCGCAAAAATTTCACATTTAAAAATTCAGAATTACCGTACATATCAATCTTCGGGATAAATAAAGAGGTATTCGGACTTGAAAAAAATTTTATTTATACAGCGCTTAGCTCTTTCTTAATAAAAAAGGGTTGCAGAGTTAAAGAATCAGCAAAAAAAATTATTAACTTTGAACTCAAAAAATAGCCTCAAAAAGTGACTTTTTTATGATCGTTTACAATTTAAGTGAGAATAACAGCATTCTCAACCAGTTTATTGCAGAAATTAGAGATATAAATGTACATGATGACCGTCTTCGTTTCCGGAAAAATATTGAAAGGATTGGAGAAATTATGGCTTACGAAATCAGTAAGACGTTAAATTATACAACTGTCACCGTTTCGACGCCCTTGGGAGTGTCGCAAATTCCGTTGCCGTCCGATCCTGTTGTGTTAGCTACTATTTTACGGGCCGGCCTGCCTTTTCATCATGGTTTTCTGGAATTTTTCGACAAAGCGGAAAATGCTTTCATATCGGCATCCCGCAGATACAACAAAGAACATACAAGTTTTGAAATAGCGGTGGAGTATTTATCGTCTCCTTCTATTGAAGGGAAAACGCTGTTGATTGTCGACCCGATGCTTGCTACTTGCGGATCGCTGGAGTTATCGTATAAAACATTGTTGACGCGGGGCGAACCGGCTGCTATTCATATTGCTTGTACGATTGCAAGTTACAAAGGAATAGAAACCGCAAAGAAAATTTTGCCGAAAGAGAAAACAACGATTTGGGCTGCCGCTATTGATCCTGATTTGAATGATAAGGCATACATCGTTCCCGGATTAGGTGATGCGGGCGATCTGGCTTATGGAGGAAAACTGTAAAGGAAAAATCAAAAAGGATAACCGATTGCAATATAGGCCACCGAATTTTTGAAAAATTTATTCTTGAATAAAGCAAATCGCTTTCCTTCGGGACGGGCAGGATCGTAAATGCGAGTTCCGCCGTCGATCCGAAGAACTAAAAAGTTCAAATCGAAACGTAATCCGACCCCGGCGCCTACGGCTATTTCTTTATAAAATTTATTCCATCGAAATAAACCGTCCGGTTGATTAGGATAATTTTTGACAGTCCAAATATTTCCGGCATCTACAAAGAACGCGGGTTGCAACCACGACAATATGTTGAAGCGGTATTCTGCACTCATAATCAATTGGATATCACCGACATGAACTGTTGGGTCTTTCTCTGTCCCCTGATTGTAAGAACCGGGGCCTAAATAACGGGTACTCCAACCCCTCACGTTATTGGGGCCTCCGGCATAATATCTTTTTTCGAAAGGAAGAATAGTGGAATTGCCGTAAGGATAAGCGACTCCAATGCCCAAGTGAAAAGCCAAACTATTGACGGCGTTCAAATGAAAGGTTTCCGAATAATCAATGTCTCCTTTCACATATTGAGCAAACGGATTTCCAAAAATATCGTATCCCGTTTCTGATTTTTGAGCATGAAAAGCTTTTGATAGCCAATTCAAGGCATTTCCGGAAGATTCGACATTCAAGCGAATGGTGTATAATTTTTGGCGTATCTGTCCAACTTCAGCATTGGTATAAATTAAAGCGTAATTAATTCCGGCCGTGAATACATTTTCATAACTGAGTTTGGTAAGCGAATCTACATGGTTGTTCAAATAATCGTGAAAAGTTTCCGACATCCAAGGCATCATCACATAATTGACGTCTAATATACTCAAACTTTGCGAGAGGGGGCTTCTTTGTTCCGACCAGCGTAATTTCCAGTTGAAATTGAAGAAATTACGCATATATTCGGGTCTTCTCTGGATATTGTAGTTTAAGCTGTATTGTGTTTGCGTGTTAAATTTTTTTAATATGTAAGATTTTATAAATGGAAAATGCAGTTTTGGAAATGTCATCGAAGGATTAATACTTAATTCGTAATAATTATGCGAGATTGCTTCATCTGAGCTATTGCTAATAAATTCATAAGCGCCGCGCAAATGAAGATTAAAGATCTCCGAACCATTGAAAATATTGAGATTTCCGTAAGTAACATCTATTGCAGCTCCTAAATTTCCGGCTTTGTTAGTTCCTTCTAAAGCTATTTGCAGGGAGTGATTATTTCCGGGAGTTAAATAAATATTACAATCTAACAGTGTAGTGTCCGGATAATTATTTTCTACATATTGCAGATCTATTCGCCCCAAGCAATTCAGCGCTTGAAAAAGGCTCAATGTTCTTTCTCCTTGTCTTTCTCTGAATAATTCTTCCGGGTCGATCATTACTTTTTCCATTATTACCTTAGGGCGTAAAAAGCGCTGTTTGTCGTAATAAATAAACAAATTTTTATATTGTAACGAATCGGTTATTTCATAATTTTCTTTGTCCAACGGGTCGTATCCGCTGTATATATTTACTTGTTGAACTTTATAGCGGGCAATTTGCATGCTATCCAAAAGAACGAGTGTTAAGTCTACTTGATTGGAACAAAAAGTGGTGTCGGCCAGATAGCGTAAATTATTTTCGGTTAGCGTGTAATATCCTTGATTTCGTAAAAAGGAACTGATTCGTTTTCTTTCTTTTTCCAAAACATTCAGATCAAAAATAGCATTGTTAAACCGGTTTCCCTGCGAATTGTTTTGTACTCTTCGATTGGCGATATTCTCCATTTGCGGAATGTCTATTGTGAAATTACGGATTCGGTAAGGCTCTCCGTTATGGATATGGTAGATCACTTCCGCTTTTTTCCCTGCCGTATCTATTTGTGCAGATACATGAGAATTAAGATACCCTCTGTTTTTCATTTCTGTATTTAATTCATTTACAGACAGATTAACCATATTCCGGTTGAAGATAACGGGTGGTTCTCCTATTTTACGAATAAATTTTTTAATGAAATTAGAATCATTTTTTACCATATTATAAATAGAAAGTCCTATTTTGGAATCATTGGCTTTTTGTTGAATATAAGGTATTAGAAGCGCTTTTTCGATGCCTTTGTCATCCATTTCGATGTCTGTCTTATTCAAAAGATACTGTCCATCGGGGATGTATTTTGTGATACTACACGACGAGAAAAAAAAGACGAGAAAAACAAAGGAAAAAAATATTTTCCTCCCTCCTTTCTTTCTCTTTCTTCCTCTTTTTTCTTTTTTTGTTTCCATTTATTTTTTAAATTTATCGAACAATTTTTTAAAAGTTCGTGCACTTCTTTTATAAACGATTCCCATCCCTTGCGTTGTTGGCGCCGTTTCATAATATTGATTATTCGTTGTGTTGAAAACTTTTAGAACAATATTTCCCGAAGGTATCAACTTGTATTCCATATCAAAATCGCCGGTGAAGTTATTCAACCGGTTGGGGTCGCTTCTGTAATTAATTGTTCCATTGATTGTCAGTCGATCGTCAAGAAGGTGCGTACTCACATTTACGTCCATGTCTACATTTCCGAGACCATTGTTTCCGGTGTGCAGATTTGTATTGATGTACCAATTCTCATTTAAGACACTGGATAGCAAGTTATTCAACTGACTTGTAAAAGAAGACGACGCTAAAGAGGTCCAGATATTATTATTTCCTCCCGATGAGATATTAGACCCGATCGGCATAAAAGTTCCAAATGTAAGCAAATATGCGATTTCTTTTATCTTCAAATCATCGGTATACAGTAATCCGTTTACCTTACGTTGAATTTCCTCCTGTTCGTTAGGAAGTTTGATATTGTATTTTAGTTCCATTTTATCAATATTTCCGGTAGCTGTAAGCGAACAGGTAACAGGCACTTTGGTATTGGCGAGATTTACGGTTTCAAAACTTGGATCAAGCGCTTTCAGATCGGCTCGTAAATTATAAAGTGCCGTCACATCGAAAGTAGTGGCTAATGGATTTCCTTTGAAAACTAATTTTCCTCCTTGCTGAACAGTAAAAGTTTTCTTTGTAATATTTGCCAATGAAAGGGTTGCTTGACCTTTTTCTATTTCATAATCTCCTAATAGATTGATATCTGAAGTGTTCATATCGTATGAAAATCGAATCATTCCATTTCCTCCGGTTTGGGCCGCATCCCGCGTAACCATATTGAAAACAGCGCCGGCCGTTAAGCTGGGGTCAAGCCATAAAGACATGTTTATTTTAAAAGGAAGTGTAAATTTTTCTTCGTTTTTCTTTTCTTTTATTGTACCGTTTGTATTCTTTTCTCCCGAATTAGTGAATATAATACTGTTGTAACGTTCTGCAGTACTTGTTGATGAAGGAATATTAACCATTATCTTGGAATTGTTGGAGTGAGTAATATCCCCTGTAAGTAACCAGTCTTTATTGTTTTTCTTTACTTTCAACAGTCCGTTTATTCGTAGATAGCCATAAAATAAATTTTCGGTTTGCCGTTCATTATTAAGCGCCAGAAAATCACTTATACTGATGGATATATCGGGATTAAATCCGGAAAATTGTTGGTGGGTGATTTTTCCATTGGCTTTTAAAGTGTGTTTATTTTTATCCAGAATGGTAAATTGTTTCAATTCAATTGCTTTGGAATTAAAATAAATCGAATCGTTCGTCGAATATAATGTATTCAATTGTTTTATTCCCGCTTGAGCGTTATTGAAATAGACAATACCGTTTATAACCAGATCTTTGATTTTTCCGTTAGCTTTAACACTAATGCCGGCTGTTCCATTCAAACCATACAATGTATCGTCCATCCATTTTTGCAGCCACTTCAATTCGATATCCTTGATATTGGTTGTGACGGACAGCGAATCTTTTTCCGGTAAAATGAATCCGGAAACGGTCGATTGTTCATGGTCTTCCCGATTTAAAACGGCACGCAAAACCAGTCCGTTTCTTTCGCTGCTCCAAGCGCTGCTTATACTCAGATTTCCCAACTCATTGTCGGCAAACAAAATATCGTTGATTGTAAACTTTCTGGATGTTATAATCGGGGCGGAAAGGATGTTTCGGGTTGTGATTGTTCCGTTTGCCACTCCTCGTAAAGGAAGATTGGCTTTTATTGCTCCAAAAATAGTTTTTAATTGGAATTGAGAAATTTTCACCGTTACACTGTCTTGAGGGAAAGCAGAAATTACGCCGTCTGCTTTTATATATTCGCTTGCATCATCGACATAATTAAGCGACAAGTCATGAATGAGATAACGTCCTTCTCTTATTTCTATTTGCGCCGGATTGAGATTAAAATAAGTTTCGTTAAATACAAAGATTGTAGGATTTAAAGAAATATTCATGTCCGGAACAATACTTCCTTCTTTGGGAATAAATTCCACTTCGGCGTCTATACTACCGTCCAAATCATAATTTGCCGACCGGTTATCTATATTAAAAATAGCCGTCAGGTTGTTTTCTTTATTGGAAAGAGAAAGACTCAATTGCATAGTATCCGACTCCGTGAAAAGAGTATAGGCACTTGTCGAAAGTTTCAAAGATTGTCCGTCGTTGTTGAATCTTCCAATAAAAAGAATGGAATCCGGTATAGTTTTGGGAAGTTCAAATAAATTTGAAAGGGAATTAATATTATTCATTCCTACATGGAAATTCAGATTTTCAGTAAATAAGTCTTTTTTTTCCGGTTCTACTTTACTTTTTGGGAACAGTATTGGAAACGTTTCTTTTAAGGATTCCAATAAACCGGCATAAGTAAATTGTCCGTTAGCATAAGCATCCACAATGTCTGAAATAATATTCAACTGTTTGTTGGAATTATGATCCGTTTGGTAAATTAAATTAAAATGAGGTTCGAGAAAAGTTCCTTTAGCTGTAGAAATAAACAGACTGTCAACGGATAAATTCATATTCATTTTTTCGGGATCAAAACCTTCTATATCGGCTGTTATGGAAGTTTTCAAAAAAATGTTTTTATAACCGGATAAAAGATGGAGAGGATCTAAAAACACACTTTCTACATCCATATTTAATTTTGCGCCGGGTGTTTTTGTCCCAATATCTGCTAAAGCTTTGATTTTCAGTTTTATGTTTTTATCGTCGCTATTCAGATTTAGCCGGATGCTATCACCGGTATAATCTCCTTCGGCTTGAATACGACTGTAAGAATAACCGTTGAAATCGAAACGGTCGATGGTAATGTTCCCTTTCGCACGTATATTTCCCGAAGAACTAATATCTCCTTTTGCTTGTATTTGCAGACTGGTTAATCCGTAAAGCGTATCTTGTAAAAGAGTTGCTATGTCGAAATTGTCTGACTGAAGTATTGCATCAAAACGGGAAATTCCGGAATCGAAATCATACCCTCCATCTCCGTCCAAACAGATTGTACTTTCGTCGTTTTGAGCGATTAAATGAACCGATAAATCGGGGAGCGTTCCTCTCAACGTTCCACTTAGATCCAGATTTCCCAATTTAACCGGTAATACAGGTTGATTATCATCTGAAAAACAATGTATTATTTCTTCTATTCCGTAAACATCCATTGATAATCTGTCTAAATCAAGTTTGACGGGCGTATTTTTCCATTGATTAAAATCATGGATTGAGCCTTTACATTTGAACTGAATGTGCTTACCGTAATCTATTTCCAATAGAGAAATATCCAATTGAGGCAACATTCCGGTGATTTCTCCCGAAAGAGTTAAATTATCCTGCAAATGAGCTAATCCCGAATAAAACATTTTTAAATCGGCCGGATGAATATTGTTTTTTCCTGTTATTATCTTCAATTCTTTCAACGCGTTTATTTTTAGGTATCCTTCCGAAAGATTGAAATAGGAGTGCGGGAGTTTAATCAAAAATTTTTTCAGCTTAATTTTTTCTTTTTCAGAATAAATCCTTGTTTGAAAATGTGTTACATTTAGTCCGCTTTTCTCAATAAACGATAATTGACGAATAGCGATGTCCGGTTTTTCAATGTCAATAGAATTTAAATCGATTTTTGATTGCAAATGAGAGATATAAATATGATTGAAATCAAAAAGACTGTCGCTTGAAGCCGGTTCGGAGAGTACGTCGTAACGAAAACGTCCTTCCTGCAAAGTTATATCGTGAATCCGGACAGTCAGCTTGGAAGAAGTTGTATCCTGCTTTTCGGATGAAAAAGCATCTATCAGAAACTGAAAATTAAAGGCGGATTCCGGCTTTTCCCTGTAAATGTTAACAATAAAATTTTCAAAATCAACGGATTGAATTAATAATTCATTACTCAAAAGCCGGAACAAATTAAATTCTGCAGCAACCTTGCCGGCATATAATAGCGTATCACCTTTAAGATCTTCTACATATACATCTTCTAATTTGAGTTTATTAAAAGGACGAAAATATAATTTTTTTACAATTATTCGATTATCGGTAATTTTCATTAATTCGTACAAAGCAAAATCTTTTATCTTTTGTTGGACCGGCGGCAACCAAAGCAAAAGATAGAGTAGCAAAATGAACGAGAAAAGAATGGCAACTGCTATAACCGATATGTATCTTACCTTTTTGATAAAATTAAATTCTTAATATAAATATATTTAAAACAAATTCAGACCGGTTCCGGTTTTCTTAAAACACTACGCAAAGATAATATTTTCTTCAAGGACGATCAAATTTTTTATTCAATTTCAGGGCAACCGCATCAAAAATTAACATTTCTGTAATTAAAATAAAAAGAGGGAATATCCCTCTTTTTTTTAAGTGAACCAAGATTGAACGGTTTTCAGTATGCCGGTATAAATTTTCTGTCCACCACGTTGCCTTTACTATCTACCACATTGATGTAATAATTTCCGTTTGGTAAATTGTTCAGCGGTATCAAAACTTTTCCCCTCTTGTTTGAGTCTATCAAATATTTTGTATTGTATCAATTTTTGCGAGAACAAATTGATTGTCTTTCGCCAATATTGTTCTGAATAAATTTTGTTGAGTTAAAGTATTTGTATTTACTTTTGCTTTAACTAATACCATATCTTTATGTTGTTGGAAATGTATTTTTTGGCCACTTTTTGTGTACATGAATGTTTGTGCAAAAGCAGACAAAGTCAAAAATACTGTGATTACTGAAATAATAATCTTTTTCATAATTTTTCACCTTTTTTTATCGTTAATAATTCTAAATCAAAAAATATCAGACTCCCATCCATTGGGACTCTTTTATGGTATTCGTAAACGTTTCCTTTCAACAAGACAAGTAAACCTTCTTCCGGTATTTCCCAATCTTTTGCATATTGAGGATAGTTACAGATCTCGCCTAACACAGAATATTCATTAGTAATTTTTCTCAGATATACTGTATTTTCCTCGCAGATAATAAAATAAGATGAAAAATCGCTTGGAGGCGCCTCTTTCAAAATAACCGCTTCGAAAGTTTCTTCTCTAAGAAAATTTGTCTCCGGATTACACGGAGGTAATACTGTTTCACCATCAGCTTCAACCATTGTCACAATCAACTCAATCGTTGCTTCACTTGAAAGTTTGGAGGTTAACGACGCCACATCCAAACGTTTAGCATTGGCTGTAAGACTGGGTATTATATCCAAATGCAACTCATATTCGTTGATTGATGTTTGTCGAAATAACTGCTTGACTATCTCACTGTCTATGTTGTAATCTTTCAAAGACACAAATAGCAACGAATATTTTTCAAAATCGATTTCGGGAACTTCATGCAAAGGAAAATAAATGCTTAATTCTTCCTCCGAGTTAATTAGATAAACACTATCCAACTTCGGATTTTGCCTGTTATCGAAAAATTTATCTAAAGAAAATTCCGTTATTTCTATTTCAACAGGATAGATAATATTTTCGTCTTCAACTTCTGCGGATGAACGATCTATATCCGCACATCCTGATAAAAGCAATGAAAAAATACTTGTGATTAAAAAAATTTTTGTTTTCATCGTGAATAATTTACATTTAATAATTTTTATTTATCTCTCATTTATAATTTGCTTATGCAAAATTATAAAACGACATATCGGCATACTCATTCAAATAAAGATTACTGTTTCCTTTCAGAAGGCTTATAAATTTAATTAACTCTCGTTCTTCTGAAAGGCTATTGCGTGCCGGATCGCGCCAATTGATTGAAGGTTAACATGTATTTCATTTTAATTAACTTAATTCACCAAATATACATATAAATATTTATTTTTCAAAATATTTTAACATTTTTCTTTTCGAAAATTGTGTAACTTTAAATCCGCAACGAATTTTTCCTGTAAATGTTAACAACAAAATTTTCAAAATCAACGGATTGAAATAATTTATTATAAAAATAAAATATGAATACCGGATATAATACCCAATTGAACAAAATCACATCTCGAATGTATTTCTCGGTAGAAGCGGGATACGGATTTTTAAGCCTGCAATCTGAGGGTTGCATCCCGCGGGGGAATAATCTCAGTTTTGTTTCCAATCTATCTCCAAAGTCCTTTTCAGGACGTACTACATTCTCCAAAACGGCAAAGCGACAATTGGCTTCTATTCCTCTACGGGGAATCGGAGCGGAACTCGCGGCGTTGAAAGAGCGAAGGCGCTTTGCACCTTCGTCTCTCGTACCTTTAATTTAATATTTTATAAGTTATAAATTTTTCATCATTTCATAATATTTTCGTTCTTCATCGTGAAATTTGATGATTTTTGTTTGTTTGTTTTAAAAATTTCTCTAATTTTGCAACAAATAACGAACAGCTATCTATTTCATGGATTTTTCTCAAAAAAATATCGCTTTTTATTCAATTTTTAACATTCAAAATTTGGATGTTAGCGAATTTTTCTTAGAGAGAGAGAGAGAGAGAGAGAGATGGCCAGGCGTATACCTTAATTTAAATTGCGCGCGTACGTGCGCGTATATTAGCAAATTAAATTTAAATAAGCAAGAGAGGCTACCTTTAAAAAAGGAGTTTTTCGGATATTTTTTTTTCAATCTTCACCCATTTCCTCTGAAACGGAATTTGGGCGTTGAGATTACTGAACTCAATTGAGTTTTCTGTTTAAGAAAATTCGGTTGAGTTTTTTTATTAACTGTGGCTTTCCGATAAAGCCATGAAACAAAGTATTGTTTCTTGGTATGCTGCCCGCGTCAAGTACCGGACAGAACAAAAAATCAAACAATTTTTAGAAACAAAAGGGATAGAACATTATATTCCCTTTTAAGAATGTAAACCGATGATTCCGTGCGTGGTGTTTATCCGCACGGATTATGAACGGGCCTTAACTCTGCCGATCGAGAGTGGTTGCATGATTGATTACTTATACAATGAAGAACGGGTTCGGGTGATTTCCGGGGATAGAAGGGGAACTATACCGGATAAAAGGACATAAACGGGTAGCGGTGCGGTTGAGAAATTGGGGTGCAGTTGCCTTGGGGAATTATATAGCGAAAGAGTTTGGAAAAGATATGAAGAAAATGCGTTTAACCGGTATCGTTCATAAATAATTTTTGACTATCTTTGGAGCAATAAATTCACTATTGCAGGTAAATGAAAACAATAGATATTCAACAATTGGCGCAAGTGATTCGGGAGAATTTCCCGGATATAGCTTTTGTTTATCTGTTCGGATCATCGCAGGAAGGAATAGTGAAAGAGAGAGCAGACATAGATATTGCCGTTTATTACAAAGGAGATGACATTTTTATCCGTTTTCGTATCGAAGAACAATTGGAGAAAACA
Organism: Dysgonamonadaceae bacterium; assembly: GCA_031259075.1. GTDB lineage: Bacteria > Bacteroidota > Bacteroidia > Bacteroidales > Azobacteroidaceae > Azobacteroides. Next base: position 13,188 of record JAIRLY010000076.1, read on the forward strand.
ATCGGTAGAGAAATACCAATAGACATTGTGGAATTGCAAAAAACGAGCAACTTCATTTTAGCTTTTGAGGCATTGCGGAGAAAATTACTTTTTGTAAGGGATGAATATTTTGATGAATACGTTGATTTTTATACTTTGGTCTGCCGTCGACACGAAGATGAAATTTATTGGATGAAAAAAAGATTAGAATATCGTGGTTATGAAGTACAATGGGATTGTTGAAAGAAAATTGTTAATTATAGAAGAAAAAATAAATCTGATAGAAAGTTGGCAAGTCGCTTCTTTTTCTATGCTTCAAGAAAATTTGATGCTGCAAAATGCTGTTGAACACGCATTACAAGTTGCCATAGAAGCCGCGATTGACACGGCAGAACGTGTATTGGCGATTGAGAAACAAACGCCTCCTCTTACTTCTGTCGATGCAATGGAAAAATTGCAAAAGCTTGGAATCATACCTGCCAATCCCGCTTATATAGAAATGGTTAAGTTTCGTAATTTCATTATGCACCGCTATGAAAAAATAGATTTGGCTATTGTTTATGCTACGATAAAGAACAAACTGCCTGTGTTTAAGGAATTTGTT